>CAZPBH010000024.1:1079-14050 GCA_964584645.1 uncultured Rhodospirillales bacterium
CACATCGAGGCCACCACGCCCAGCTCGGCGAAGCTGGGCGCGCGCCCGAGGGCGTCCAGCAGCCGCTCGTACTCTGCTGCCGTCAGACCATGTTCGGCGGCGAGTTCGGGGCCGACCTCCGGGCCGCTGGCGGCCATGTCGGTCATGCCCTTGCTCCGCTCAGCGCCTCGACGGCACTTCGGAACAGGCCAAGGCCGTCACTGCCGCCCTGATCCGGCTCGACCCGATCCTCGGGGTGGGGCATCAGGCCGAGAATGCGCCGGTTCGGGCTTAGCACGCCGGCGATGTCGGCCATGCTGCCATTGGGGTTGTCGCAATAGCGAAAGGCGATGCGGTCCTCCGATTCGAGCTGGTGGAGCGTGGCGCTGTCGCAGACGTAATTGCCGTCATGATGGGCGATGGGCACGGTGATCTCCTCACCGGAATGGTAGGCGCTGGTGAACAGAGACGCCGCCTCGACACGCAACCGGACCAGCTTGCACAGGAAACGCAGATCGCGGTTGCGGATCAGCGCTCCGGGCAGCAGCTGCGCTTCGGTCAGCATCTGAAAGCCGTTGCATACACCCAGGATCGCAACCCCGCGGCTGGCGGCGGAGCGTACCGCGGCCATGATCGGGCTGACCGCCGCCATCGCCCCGCAGCGCAGATAGTCGCCATGGGCGAACCCGCCGGGCAGCACGATCAGGTCGGCCGGCGGCAGGTTGGTCTCCTGGTGCCAATGGCGCGAGACGCGAGCGCCGGCCAGCTCCAGCGCGCGCTCCATGTCCCGGTCGCGATTCGTGCCGGGGAATACGATCAGGGCCGCATGCAAGGACGTCACCAACCTTCGGGCGTGAGGGAAGCAGGAGTAGCGGCGACCGTTCGGGGCTGCCGTTCGACGGGCCTCAGATTAGACCCCGCAGGCCGGGCCGTTCAAGCACCGCTGGTGGATGGCTCATCCACGGCTGGCGGTGGCCGGGTCGATCTTGCGGGCCAACAGCGCTGCCTGCCGCTCGATATAGGTGCCAAGGAGGGCAATCTTGTTGGCGCGCACGGCCGCGCGGACGGGATCGCCCATATTGTCCTCCTCGGTCACCACGAAGCGCAGCTGCGGACCTTCGGCCGGGTTTTCCAGCCGCTGGTGGAACACGGCAACAAGGCTGTCGGCAAGCAGCCCCGCCGCCCGGTTGCCCAGCTGCAGTTCGGCCATCTGCATGAGGGCTGTCAGCGCTTCCTCGATGGAGCCGGCGTGCATGGTGGTGATGACAAGGTGGCCCGAGGTGGCGGCCCGCAGAAGCTGGTTCGCGGCCTCGCTGGACCGGATCTCGCCGACAAGGATGTAGCGCGGATGCCAGCGCAGCGCGGTCTTGAGCGCATCGCCCCATTCCTCATCCGCGTTGACCTCGACCTGAAAGCAATAGCCGCTCTCGCCGTGCTGGCCCTGCATCATGTACTCGACCGGGTCCTCGATGGTGTAGGCGACCGAGCCGAAACGGGTCAGGAACCCGGAGAGCAGCGCCGTCGCCGTGGTCGTCTTGCCATGGCCCGTGGCCCCGCAGATGATGATCAGACCCTGCCGTTGGCCGAGCTTGCGCATGACCGGAATCAGGGGCGACGGGATGTGAAGACCCTCCAGCGTCGGGATCTCGTTGGCCACCCGGCGCATGACAGCCCAGATCTCGCCGGTCACCATGCGTTGGCGGCTGACCCGCATGCGCGTGCCGTCATAGGTAAAGCTGAGCTGGTCGCGTTCGATCGGGATCAGTGCCCGGCGCAGCTCGTCGATCTCGGTCACCAGGCTCTCGGGCACCGGCAGGTTCGGCGGGTCGAAGGCCCGCGTCGCGATCGGGCGATAGCGCCCGATCTCTCGTGCATCGAGCCGGATATAGAGGTCCATGAAGGCCAGATCGCGCAGCCGCGTGACCTCAGGCGTGGCGAGTTCTTCACGGACGTCCTGTGCCGTTTCCGCCTGCGCAGCCTGCAATTCGGCCGTGTCCCCCATGCATCCCCCCGGCATCGACGTCCCGTGCGGTGTCACCCCGGCACCGCAAGGGTCGGTGTTACTCTGCCATCACCTGTTTCTTGGCTTCGTCGAGGAGCTCCTCGAGTCGCTTGCGGCAGCGATGTTCGCTGATGTCGGCACCATGATCGGCGATGTCGGCCAGCGCCTTGCGGATGATGTCCTCGTGACCGGGTTCCTCGAAATCGGCATCGACCATCGCCCGCGCATAGCTGTCGGCGGCATCGGCACCGAGGCCGAGCTGCTCGGCCAGCCAGCGGCCAAACAGCCGGGCGCGGCGGATCTCTACCTTGAAGCGCAATTCCTCATCATGCTGGTACTTGGATTCGAAGGCTTTTTCGCGCTCGTCGAACGTCGTCATGAAGCTGTTTCCATGGCTTTCCGGTCACTCTCACCTGATCATAGACCAAGGCTGCGGGCGCGTCACCTCCCCAACCCCGGCCCGCGGGGGCCTCGTGCGCGACCTTGCGCATCGATTGCCGCACGGCCGGGCGAGTGCTATAGATCGAGAGGCAAGGACCGGTGGCTTTTCGGGCACCGGTTCTTGTTGTTTCCGGTCATGGATGCGCCGGCATTCCCGCCAGGCTGCGCCCGGAGCACCCCGCCCCCTTTTTGCAAAGGCTCAGACCATCCGATGGCACGACGCAGACGCATCTATGAAGGCAAGGCCAAGGTCCTTTACGAAGGTCCCGAACCCGGCACCATCGTCCAGTACTTCAAGGACGATGCGACAGCCTTCAACAACCGCAAGCATGCGACGATTTCCGGCAAGGGCGTGTTGAACAACCGGATCTCCGCCGACCTGTTCGAACGGCTGAACGGCATCGGCGTTCCGACCCATTTCCTGCGCCGCCTCAACATGCGCGAGCAACTGGTGCGGGAGGTGGAGATCATCCCGCTCGAGGTCGTGGTACGCAATGTTGCGGCCGGGTCGATCACCAGGCGGCTGGGGATCGCGGAAGGTACCCCGCTGCCGCGTTCCATCGTCGAATATTATTACAAGAACGACGAGCTTGAGGATCCGCTGGTCTCGGAGGAACACATCACCGCCTTCGGCTGGGCCACGACCCAGGATCTCGACGACATGCTGAGCCTGTCGCTGCGCATCAACGACTATCTGTCGGGGCTTTTCCAGGGGATCGGGCTGCAGCTGATCGACTTCAAGCTCGAATTCGGCCGGGTCTGGGTGAACGAGGAGATGCGCATCATCCTCGCCGACGAGATCAGCCCGGATTCCTGCCGGCTCTGGGACCTGCGCACGCGTGCGAAGATGGACAAGGACGTCTTTCGGCAGGATCTCGGGTCGCTGATGGATGCCTATCAGGAGGTCGCCCGGCGTCTCGGCATCCTGCCGGAAGATCCCGGGGAGGCCGAACCCGCCTCCTCCTCGGCCGTCCACTGATCTCGCCATTGAACCCGCCATTGAACCCGGAGGCCAAGCGCTGATGAAGGCCAAGGTCCATGTCGCCCTCAAGCCGCCCGTGCTCGATCCGCAGGGCCAGGCCATCCGCCACGCGCTGGCAGGGCTCGGCTTCGGGCATGTTGCCGATGTGCGCCAGGGCAAGCTGATCGAACTGACCCTTCAGGACGGCCTGAGCCGCGAACAGGCCGAGCATCAGGTGCGCGCCATGTGCGAGCGTCTGCTCGCCAATCCGGTGATCGAGGATTACACGATCACCTTCGAGGGCTGATCAGGGCTCGAACTGCTCCAGCAGGATGCGCTCCTCGAGATTGTGCTCGGGGTCGAACAGCAGATGGACGGCCGAGTCCCGGTCCTCGCGCACCTCGACCCGCCGCACGTCGCGCACCTCTGTAAAATCGGCCACCGCCGAAACCGGACGCTTGTCGGCCTCCAGCACGTCCACCGTGATCTGCGCATCATGCGGCAACAGAGCCCCGCGCCAGCGTCTTGGCCGGAAGGCGCTGATCGGGGTGAGGCCCAGGATGTTGGCGCCGATCGGGATGATCGGCCCATGGGCGGAAAGGTTGTAGGCGGTCGAGCCGGCCGCCGTGCAGACCAGAACACCATCGCAGATCAGCTCTGCCAGCCGGGTCCGCCCGTCAATGTGGATGGCGAGCTTGGCGGCCTGGCGTGTCTCGCGCAGCAGGCTCACCTCATTGATCGCCAGCCCTTCGCGCACCGAGCCGTCGAGCCGATGGGCGCGCATGCGAAGGGGGTGGAGTTCCACACGCTCCGCGCGTGCGATTCGCGCCGGCAGGTCCTGGACGTCGAAGCTGTTCATCAGGAAGCCGACCGTGCCGCAGTTCATGCCATAGATCGGCACCTGCCGGTTCATCGAGCGATGCAGGGTTTCCAGCATGGTGCCATCGCCACCGAGCGCGATGACAATGTCGGCGGTATCCGGATCGGCGAGGGTGTAGCGCTGCGCCAGCAGGTGCTGGGCTTCATGGGCCTCGGTCGTTTCGGCAGCGATGACGGCAAACTTCATGGTCGGGTGCATAGCGCATTTGCGCCGCGCCCGCTATCGCCAGCCCTTCTCAGTCGGCGCTGTGAGGTTCAACCTTGCGCCGAAGGTTCCCGCTGATAATAGCGAAAGACAAATCTGTAGATGTTCGCGGGCTCACGCATCAGGCTCTCGCGCTCGGCCCACAGCGCTTCCCGCTCCATCACGAGTGCCGGCAGGGCCGCAAGCCCGAGGGCGAGCGGCACCAGCACGACCAGCAACAGCGGCAATGCCAGCAGGAAGGTGAAAACCTTGGCCCCCTTGCGGTCCGGCAGGCGGCCGCGGGGGAGCACCTGTTCCCACTCCTTTTCGCTGATCGTCCGGTTGACCATCGTGCGGACGGCCGGCCGGGTGCCCGGGTTGATGGGATCAGGCCTGGCGAAGCCCTTGACCTTCTTGTTGAAGGCCTCTTCGGCCGCGGCGCGGGCGACCGATGTCACCATGCCACGCCCCTTCGGCCCGTCATAGGCCTCGGTCGGGTCACGATGCATTGACAGCAGCGTCAGCTTCCACCGGGGGATCTGGCGTTCCTCGACCGTATGGACACGCACGGGCCCGTCGCGCCCAGCGGCGAGCGACATCGGGATCGAGCCCATCCGTGAGTGAGAGCGATTGCCCAAGCGTCCTGTCCCCTGCACGCGCCCAACGGGCCGCGCGTTCGGTTCAGAAAAGCACCCCAATGCTTAAGAAAGCCCCAAAGTGCATAATGAAGCTGGGAAATCAGCCGCCGGTCACACTCATATGGCGTGGAACCGCGGGTGCCTGCGCGCGGCGGTTGATGACAAAATCATGGCCCTTGGGTTTGCGCGAGATCGCCTCGTCGAGGGCGGCATGCAGCGCTTCGTCATCTTCCGGATGGGTGCGCAGGACATCGCGCAGGTCGGCCGCATCCTCCTGGCCCAGGCACATGTAGAGCGTGCCGGTGCAGGTGAGGCGCACCCGGTTGCAGCTTTCGCAGAAATTATGCGTGAGCGGGGTGATGAAGCCGAGCTTGCGTCCGGTCTCGGCAATCTCGGCATAGCGGGCCGGGCCGCCCGAGCTGTAGGGGATGTCCCGCAGAGTCCATCGCCGGTCGAGATCGGCACGGACCCGGCTCAGCGGCAGATACTGATCGAGCCTTGTGGCGCCGCCGCCGGAGCCATCGCCATCGATATCGCCCATCGGCATGACCTCGATGAAGGTGAGGTCGAAGCCTTCATCGCCGCACCAGCGGATCAGCCGGTCGAATTCGTCATCATTCACGCCCTTGAGCGCCACGGTGTTGATCTTGATGGCAAGCCCGGCCGCCTTCGCCGCTATCAGACCGTTCATGACCTGATCGAGATCGCCCCAGCGGGTAATGGCGCGAAACTTCGCAGGATCGAGGGTGTCGAGGCTGACATTGATCCGCCGCACCCCGTGGGCCACCAGCTCATCGGCAAAGCGGTGAAGCTGGCTGGCGTTCGTGGTCAGGGTCAGCTCGTCCAGGCCGTCGCCCAGATGCCGGCCGAGCCTCTCCACCAGCCACAAGACATTCTTGCGGACGAGCGGTTCCCCTCCGGTGAGCCGCAGCTTGCGCACGCCGCGGGCGACGAAGGCCGAGCAGAGCCGGTCAAGCTCCTCCAGCGTCAGGACTTCCCGCTTGGGCAGGAAGCTCATGTTCTCGCTCATGCAGTAGACGCAGCGGAAATCGCAGCGGTCGGTGACCGAGACCCGCAAGTAGGTGATGGGCCGTTCGAAGGGGTCGATCAGCGGGGTCTGGCCTGTATCCATGCCTTCAATCTAGGCCTTCTGCCTTATCCCTTCCAGCTTTCCGGGTCCTCCAGAAAGGCTTCCACCGTATCGAGCGTCGTCTCGTCGAACCGGCCATCATGGCGCGCGACATAGAGCACGTCGCGCCATGTCGTGAGAGCGTGCAACCGGACGCCTTCCTCGGCGAGCCGCGCGGTCGATTGCGGGAAGATGCCGTAATGGAAAACCACCAGCACATCCTCGACCACCGCCCCGGCCTTACGCATCGCATGGATGAAGGCGAGCTTGCTGCCGCCATCGGTTGCAAGGTCCTCGATCAGGGCTACACGGGCGCCTTCGGGCAGGGATCCCTCGATCTGGGCCATGCGTCCGAACCCCTTCGGTTCCTTGCGCACATAGCTCATCGGCAAGCCGAGCCGTTCGGCGATCCAGGCGGCGAAGGGGATGCCAGCGGTCTCGCCGCCGGCGACGCCGTCCAGCGTGTCGAAGCCGGTTTCCCGCAGCAAGGTCGTCACCGCGAAATCCGTGACGATCCGTCGGGTCAGCGGAAAGCCGATCGTCCGGCGCACATCGACATAGACCGGGCTCTTGCGCCCGCTCGTCAGGGTGAACGGCTCATGGGCGTTGATCAGGATGGCCTCGATATCCAGAAGGGCCCGCGCCGTCAGGTTCGCGATGTCCTGGGCTTCGGTGAAATGGGTCAGGGGCAGGCTCATGCTTGGTCTCCTGGTTCGCCCGAGGGGCCGGAGGTGGCAGGAAGGGGCAGGTCGAAGGATGTGGGTCTCAGCGGGCCAGCCCGGCCGCGCGCAGCGCTGCCCCCAGCCGCTCGTCGGAGCTGTCCATGAAGGCGGCAAAGGCCTCACGAGCGGCCCAGGCGGGCGTGAAGCCACGCTGGCTCATGAAGGCAGCGAATTCGGGGCTGGTGTAGACGGCGTTCAGAGCCTGGGCAAGCCGGATCGCCTGTGGCTGGGGCAGACCGGGCGGGGCTGCGATCCCGCGCCAGGCCGCAATCGTCCATGGCGAACCGGTCGCCGCCTGCAACGTCGGAACCTGCGGGTAGCCCGGGTTGGGGGTGCTGTCCATGATTGCCAGCGGACGGACCAGCCCGGCGTTCAGCGGGGCGCTGGCATCGGGGATGGTGCTCACCACCAGATCGACACGGCCTTCCAGCAGATCCTGCAGCGCGGGTGCGGTTTCCGAGGACGGGCGCCAGCGCATGGCCGTTGCCGGAATGCCGAGCGATTGCAGCATGCCGACGAGGGCGAGGTGCCAGATGCCGCCCTCCGGGCTGCCCGACGCCGTCAGGAAGCCGCTCTTCGTGCGGATGCGCACAAGCAGGTCGCGCATGTCGTCGATCCGCGAATCCGCGCGCACCAGCAGGGCAGCCGGCTCGACATTCATCAGGGCCAGCGGGGTCACGTCCCCGGGCGTCAGCGTGGTCAGACCGCGCCAGTGCATCATCGCCAGTTCGGTGGTGACCATGCCGATGACGCTGCCATCGGCCGGCGCCTCGGCAAGCGCGGTATGGCCGCGCACCCCCGTCGCATCGGCCCGGTTGCGCACGCCCACGGGGCGTTCAAGCTCGCGCTGCAGAAGGCTCGCGATGATCCGGGCCATGGCATCGGCGCCCCCGCCAGCCTCCCGGGGCACGATCTGCTGGATCGGGTCGGCCTCGAACGCCTGCGCCCGGCCGACACGCGGCATTGCGGAGGCGAGGACAAGTCCCGCAAGGAAGGATCGACGGCTGGTGATGGGCTGCATCGCGCGACCGATGCCTCGGTTTCGGGTTGGACTCAGGCAGGGGCGCGATGGCTGTTCGACCAGCGGCACGTCCATGCCATCGTAAGGATGGTGCCGCCCATGATGGCGATCCACCAGCTTTGCCACAACCCGAATGCCGTGGCAGCTATCGCCAGCAGGCAGACCAGGGTCGCGAACCGCCAGGCGGGCGCCTCCCCCGTACCGGTCAGCGCGGCGCGCGCGCCAAGGGCGAGCAGGAACGCCGCAGCGAGGGCGCCGGGCAGACCGGTTTCGAGCCAGATCTGCAGCGGCGCGTTATGCGGGTGCAACGGGATCAGGGAGGGCAGCTCCGGCATGATTGCGGAGATCCGGCCCCCCGAGGGCATCGCGCGCGACGCCTCCAGACCCCACCCGAGAAGGGGCTTCTCTGCCACCCGTTCGGCGGCAAAATCCCATATCTCGGCACGATGCCTGAAATGCCGGTGCAGCCAGTCGGCCTCGACAAGACCGAAAGCGGCGGGCAGACGGGCAAGCAAGGGGGTGGCGAGAACCAGCAGCGCGAGCAGCGGCGGAACCAGCTTGCGGGTCATCATGGGCGCGATCCGGACGATCAGAAAGGCCGGTACCGTCAGCGCGAGCCCAAGGGCCGAAGCCGCACTTTCGCTCCCGAACAGCACCACCGGCAGGGTCAGCAGCGGCCATGCGACCGCCTTCCATCCGAGCTTCTCGGCCGAGAGCAGCGCCAGCGCGCAGGCCAGCAGCGCCAGCACGGCGGCTGGGCGGTTGTGCACCCATGGCTCGACCGGGGCCTCGGCCGCGATGCTGTTGGCGAGACGAAAGAGCGGGAAATCGAATGCGCGCTCCACCAGCAGAAAGACGATGCCGGCCAGCACCGCGATGACGAGAACAAACCGAACGCGCGCAACCGGCGGTGGCGGAGCCAGCATCATCAACGCCAGCCAGGGCGTCAGCAGGGCCAGCAGATGGACCGCCTTTTGCGCAGCTGCATCCGGTGCCGTCGACCAGAGGCCCGTCAGCATCGCCCAGATGATCAGCAGAGCCATGACCGTCCCCCACCCGATCAGCTGCGGTTTTGCAAGCCGGCCCCGCAAGCCAAGGACAAGGATGGCGATCCATGCAGCTGCGGCCCCGATCCATGCCCCCGAAAGCGGAGCGGCTGTCACAAAGATCAGCGCGCCCGTTGCCGCGAGAGTCAGGCCATGCGCGCCCGGGCGCTCCACCGTCGAGGTCATGGCAGTGTCTTCAGAAGCGTTGTCGCCGCCCAGGCGACGGTATCGACCGAAAGGCTCGCCATCAGGCTTTCCCGGCTGTCGAGGGCCGCAGCCGGCCCCCGCCGCAGCGCCTCCAGCGGCTCGGGCGTGCGCACCGCGCCCGCGCGATCCCCCCAGGGCGCATAGCGGGTCTCATCCGTGGGGCCGAACAGCCCGAGGGTCGGCGTCCCTGCCGCAGCCGCCAGATGCATCAGCCCTGTGTCATTGCCGACGAAGAGCGCCGTGCGCCTGAAGCAGGCAATGGCCTCGATGACGTCGGTATTGCCGATCAGGTCGACCCGACGCCCGAAAGGCAGCCGGTCCCAGACCGCCCGCGCCTGCTCTTCCTCTGCAGCGCTGGCCATGACCGCGATCCGTCCACCGGGAAAAGGGCCCGCGGGGGCTGTCAGCCGCCCCGCAAGCTCGGCGTAATGTCCAGCCGGCCAGGTCTTGGGGATCCATTGCGCTGCCGGGGAGAGCATCAGCAACGGCGCCCCGTCAGGAAGCAGCGCCGCTGCCCGTGCCTCCGCCTTGGCTGTGGTCCACACCACCGGGTCGGGCGGTGGGTTGATATCCAGCACGCGTGCGAGTTCGGCCGGGATCTGTTCCCCCTTGCGTGCCTTGCCCCGCTTGATGAACGCGCGATCGCGCCGCACCACCCAGGGGATGATTGAGTTGCGCAGGTCGACGACAATATCCCAGCGCGTTGCTGCCACCTCCTGCCACAGTCGGCGCCAGTGTCGGGCAAAGGGACCCTTGCGCAGCGGGATCACGCGCTCGACCGATGGGCAGGCGGCAAAGAGGTCATGAGCAACCGGCCCGCAGGCCACGGTCACCCGTGCTTCCGGGTGGCGGCCCAGAAGATGGCCCAGCAGACCGGTCGACAGCACCGCATCGCCAAGCCGGGTCGAGGTGATGAACAGGATCTTCAACGCAGGGCCGTCTCCAGGCGGTGCAGCGCGGCGAGCATGAGCGGAAGCACCCGACTCCATGAGCCTGTTGGGTACGCCACGGCTTTGTTCTATACGTTGCGTCGAGTCAATCGTCACACCACCGGGCGTCTCGCAACGGGGCGTCCCATCAACCGGGGCCGCGCGATGACCATGTCTCCTGTCGACCATGCCGCGGATGCGCCCTTGCGGACCGACCTGCCGCATCGGGGCGCCTTCAGGCTGGCAGGGCCGGACCGGGAGCCCTTTCTGCAGGGCCTGGTGACACAGGATGTACGTCTTGTCTCGGCCGGCCGGGCGATCTATGCGCTGTTCCTGACCGCCCAGGGCAAGTTCCTGCACGACATGTTCATCGTTCCCGAGGCGGAAAGCTGGCTGATCGAAACCGAAGCCGCGCGTCTGGAGGATTTGTTCCGCCGGCTGCGGATGTACCGTCTGCGCAGCCGTATCGAACTCGGCCTTGCCGAGGATTTGCGGGTCAGCGCCATCACCGGCGCGATTCCCCCGGTTGAGGGCATGGACCTCGAAGCGCCGGGGGCGGTCGCCGCCCCCGATGGCCTCAGCGCCTTCCGTGATCCGCGGGAACCGGCACTCGGCCTTCGTCTGATCGGACCCGCTGATGCCATCGACACCTTCACCGCCGGGCTCGATCATGCGGCCGGGCTGGAGGCCTATGACCGGCTGCGCCTGTCGCTGGGCGTCCCCGACGGCTCGCGTGACCTCGAGGTGGAGAAGGCGACGGCGATGGAAAGCGATCTCGACCGGTTGCAGGCGCTTTCCTGGGACAAGGGCTGCTATCTGGGCCAGGAGCTGACCGCGCGGATGAAATATCGCGGGCTCGGCAAGCGGCGGCTGATGCGGGTCGCCCTCGACGGGCCCGAGCCGGCACCGGGCACGCCGGTTCTTGATGCTGAAGGGCGCGAATTCGGCCAGATGGCGAGTGCTGCCCCGCCCTGGGGCCTCGCCCTCTTGCGGCTCGAGGCGCTGGAGGTCGACAGCCCGCTGCAGGCCGACGGGACGCGGATCGAGCCGCGCCCGGTCGCAGATTAGGAAGGTTGCGATGGCACGGCTCGGCACACGTCTGAAACGCTGGCAGGAGGCAGGGCTGATCGACAGTTCCACGGCAGGTGCCATCCAGGCATTCGAGCGGGATCACCGCGGCCCGGCCCTGTCGCTGGCGGCGTTCCGGCTGGGTGGCCTGGCCATTCTGGTGGGTATCCTCTCCGTCGTCGCGGCCAACTGGGACAACATCCCCGATGCGGTGAAGCTCGGGGTCCATTTCCTGCTGAACATCGCGGCAGCACTCTGGACATGGCGGGCCATCGGCCGCGATCATCGCCGCCGGGCCGAGTTCGGGGCGCTGGCGCTAGCTGGTCTGACCCTGACCCTGCTGGCACTCATAGGCCAGACCTATCAGACACAGGCACCCGACTGGGTTCTTCCGATCCTCTGGTTTGCGCTTGTTTCGCCGCTTTTCTGGTTCGCCACCCGATCCGGTTATGCGGCCCTCATCTGGGGGCTGGGCTATGCTGCGGCGGCGATGGCGTCGGTCTTTGCCCTCGAAGAGGTCCTCGGCCCGCTTCTGCTGCTGCATGCCTGGCCGCTGCTGCTGTTGGTCGCGCTGGCCCTGCTGGTGCTCTGGCCCCGTTTCATCGCCGCGAGGGCCGAGGCCGCCGAGGCGTTGCGCCAGCTTACCCTGATCTATGTCGCGCTCACCGCCACGGGGCTGAGCCTTTTGTGGTACGCAGACACCAGCGATCTGTTCGGGGATTTGCGCGAGGCTGCCGATCTGGACGAGGCGACGTGGTGGATGATTCTGCCCGGTCTCGCGGCGGTCGGGGCTGCTTGTGCCCTGCTGCTGGTCTGTGTCCAACGCTGGCGCCCCGAGGGCAGGGAGGGTGTGGATCAGGTGCGCGCCTGGACGCTGGGTGTGGGCGTTCTCTACGCTGCCTTCGCCCTGCCATTCGTGATTCCGCATGAGAATGCCGATTTCCTGGCAGCCGTGGCCTTTGTCCTGATCTGGGGTGCGCTGGGGGCGGCGGCCTCCATGGCGGACCGGCGCTGGCTGGCCTCGCTGGCGCTGTTCCTGATCGCGCTGCGGATCTTCATCGCCTATCTGGAACTGTTTGGCGGGCTGTTGTTCACCGGGGTTGGCCTGATCGCCAGCGGGCTCGTCGTCATCGGGCTCACCTGGGGTGCCTTGCGGGTGCACAGGATATGGCTCAGGCGGCGGGAGGCAGGCTGATGCGCTGGAAATCCCTGGCCCTGGCGGCGGCCCTTGCCCTGCCCATCCTTGTTCCGGCAGTGCTGGCCATCGCCGAAGAGATGGCGCGCTCCCAGGCCGATACATGGCGCATAGCCATCGAGGGCTATGATCCGCGCGACCTGCTGCGCGGGCGTTATGTCACCTTCACCTATGACTGGAATTGGGCCGATGAGCCCGGTTTCTGCGAGATAGGCGGGTCGTGCTGCCTGTGCCTGCGCCATGATCCGGCAGCCGGTGCCGCGACCTTCATCGATCCGGTCGTGACCCGCCATGCCTGCACCGAGGGACCGCCCCCGGGTTGTGATGGGACCATCCGCACCGAATGGCGAGGCAATCGCACGACACTGACGACGCAATTCTTCCTCGACGAACGCCAGGCCCAGGATGTGCAGCGGGAAATCAACCGGCGCGAGCTCGATCTCGCGGTCGATCTCGCCGTGACCGGCAATGGCCGGGCGATGCTGACCGAGCTCTATATCGACGGCGCGCCGCATGATGTCTGGCTGGCCTCACGCGAAACTGCCGATCCGCGTGACGAGGCGCCCGCCG
>CAZPBH010000025.1:0-13757 GCA_964584645.1 uncultured Rhodospirillales bacterium
ACCCCGGCAGAAGGGGGCGGCGAGGATGAAGGGGGCGGCGAGGATGAAGGTGGCGGCGAAAGCGGTGGCGGGACACCCTCACTCATCAGCATCTCGGGCCACCCCGGCGCCTATACCCAGGGACAGAATGTCATCTTCCGAGCGATCTTTTCCGAACCTGTCGAAATCGCGACCGGAACCCCGGCCCTCGCCATCACGGTGGGCTCGACGCCGCGCACGGCGAGCTTCCAGAGCGTCAGTGACGGTACGGAGATCCTGCTTTTCCACTATCAGGTGACAGCTGGCGACATCGACCAGGACGGAATCCACATCGCAGCCGACTCCTTGGCGGCTTCGGGGGCCACGTTCAGGGCGGTCGATGACGGTACCGAAATCGACGACCTATCGCATGACCCGGTGCTGACCGACGCGCTGGCCAACCCGACCAATATCGGCCCTGTGGTGATCTACGCCCAGGCGGGCGGTTCGAGCCAATGGCGCTATGAGGGTAATCAGGTGGACGCCTATCTGCAGTTCAGCGAAACCCTCACCTACGCCGCCAATGGTGGTGATGTGACCATGCTGCTGCAAATCGGCACGGCCACGGTTCAGACCGATCCGTGCTGGATCTGGGATGGCGACACGGACTATATCGAGTGCGCCTATATCGTCCAGGCCGGCGATTATGACCCCGACGGGCTCGAAATCCTCGGCCTGCAGCTCAATGGCGGCGCCACCCTCGTGGCGTCCACCGACGGCATGACCCCCGAACTCACCATCCCCGCAGCCGCCGCCAGCCCGGGCTACAGGATTGATGCGCGGGCGGCGATCGAAGCGGTGGCGGCCAGCGCACCTTCCAGCGAGGTCAACCTGCAGCCGGGTGACGAGCTTGAACTGGATGTGACATGGCCCGTTACCGTCGACGTCACCGAAACGCCCCAGCTGAGGCTGAGAATCGGTGCGAGCGAACGCTTCGCCAACTACATCGCCGGCAACGGCTCGACAACACTCACATTCCGCTACACCGTTCAGGCCAGCGATGTCGATCAGGACGGCATCGACATCCCCTCCTCGCCCATCAATCTCAACGGCGGCACGCTGCAGCATGATGGCAGCGATGTCGGGCTCGTCATCTCCGGTGGCTCAAACATCAGGCTGCTGCGTGTGCGCGTCCAGGCTGACAGCCTCGGCCCTGTGGTGATCTACGCCCAAGCGGGCGGTTCGAGCCAATGGCGCTATGAGGGTAATCAGGTGGACGCCTATCTGCAGTTCAGCGAAACCCTCACCTACGCCGCCAATGGTGGTGATGTGACCATGCTGCTGCAAATCGGCACGGCCACGGTTCAGACCGATCCGTGCTGGATCTGGGATGGCGACACGGACTATATCGAGTGCGCCTATATCGTCCAGGCCGGCGATTATGACCCCGACGGGCTCGAAATCCTCGGCCTGCAGCTCAATGGCGGCGCCACCCTCGTGGCGTCCACCGACGGCATGACCCCCGAACTCACCATCCCCGCAGCCGCCGCCAGCCCGGGCTACAGGATCATGACTTTCCCCGGCGTGACCGCGGTCGATCTGCCCGATCCCATCGATCTGAGCAGCTACAAGACGGGCGAGGAGATGGACTTCACCGTCACCTTCAAGGAAGCTGTGAACATGGACATTGCGGGCGGCATACCCTGGCTCAATGTCCAGATTGGATCCTCCATGCGGCAAGCCAGCTATGTTTCGGGCAGCGGCTCAGCCAATCTCCTGTTCCGCTATGTGCCGGTGGCGGAGGACTATGACTGGGATGGCTCGATGATCCAGCGCGATGCGATCACGCTGAACGGCGCCGTCCTGACGACAACGCTCGGCGGTCAGGCGAGCCCCCAGGTTCACAATGGCGGGTCGATCACCCTCGAGCGGTTGCGTGTGAACTGACCCTGGCAGCCGTCTGAACGGGCGGTTTGGCGACGGGGTGGCAAGCCATCCGGGCCCCACAACCCGGCATGTCAACGAAAAATTAGACGAATGCGCCTAGAATGCAGGGTGCTGCCTTCTGGCGCGCGCATCGGCGCGCCTGCTGGAGGGTGGCAGGGTCCCGTTTGCGGGGCAGGGGAAGGTTGAGGGGACGATCCATGGGCAAGGTTCTGGCCGCGATCTCGGGATTGGCGATGATGCTCGTGCTGCTGCACGGGCCCGCCACCGCCCATCTGGTGCTCCGCTACAAGGTGCCGGGCGTCGATGGTGCCTCGGTCGGGCCCGGTGGTGGCGGGCCGGGACCGGGACCGGGCGGCGGCGGCACTCCCGCCGAAGGCAGCGGCGAGGGGGCGGGCGGCCCCGGCGCACTCTCGGCCATTTCAGGCCAGGACGCGATGTATTTCACCCATGACTGGATAGAATTCGAAGCCAGCTTTCCCGAGGCGGTGTCGGCCGACCCCGGCACCACCTTGCCGCTTCAGATCGGACCCAATGGTGGTGCCGTCACAACCCGGCAGGCGAGCCTTCAACCTGCCAGCAACGGGACCGACACGCTTGTCTTCCGCTACACCTTTGTCACTGCAGACAATGACACCGATGGGATAGAAATCGCCGCTGATGCCCTGTTGGGCTCTGACATCACGGCCCTCGATGATGGCGCGGCCATGGAGTTGACGAGCGCCACGCTGACGACCGGCGCGTTGGTCAATTTCACAAGCATCTACCCGATCTTCGAGAGGTTGACGCAAACGAGCGGCAGCTGGGCCAACCCCATGCGTGAGGGCAACAGCGCCAACCTGTATCTGCGCTATCATGAGCGTGTCGACATCACGCCCAATTCCGGCTCGGTGCATCTCGAATTCGATATTGGCGGCGAGCTGGTCGAAAGCCCGCCCTGCCAGACCATGCATGGCGGCAGCGACACCTATCCCGGTATCGAATGCAGCTATACCGTTGCCGCTGGCGCCTATGACCCCGACGGGCTGGAGGTCGTTCGCATTGTCATGCACGGCGATGCGACTTTCCGTGCCACGGAAGACAATGTCGAGGTGCCTTTGACCATCAATCCAAGCCGGGTGGATTGGGCGCCACGTGTTGATGCACGCGCGGGGATCACCGGGATCACCTCATCGAGCCATCCTGATGGGGTCAATCTCTCACCCGGCGATGACATTGTCTTTGCGGTGAGCTGGCCTGTGGCTGTGGACGTCACCGGGACGCCCGAGCTGAAGGTCTATTTCGGCATGAACGAGCGCCGCGCCCGTTATGAAAGTGGCGATGGCAGCGATACGCTGCACTTCCTCTACACGGTGCAGGCCGGCGACGAAGACCAGGACGGCGTCACGATACCGGCTGATGCCGTCGCTCTCGCAGGCGGCAGTCTGATGAGCGGCAGCACCTCGGTATCCACCAGCAGCGCCGATGGCGACGCCTTCGCCCTGCCGCGCATCCGGGCGCAAGCCGACACGCTTGGCCCCTTCGCCACCGCCCTGTCCCAAAGCAGCGGCAGCGGGGCCAGCCCCATGCGTGAGGGCAACAGCGCCAACCTGTATCTGCGCTATAACGAGCGCGTTGTCGTGACGCCCAATTCCGGCTCCGTGCATCTCGAATTCGATATCGGCGGCGAGCTGGTCGAGAGCCAGCCCTGCCAGACCATGCATGGCGGCAGCGACACCTACCCAGGTCTCGAATGCAGCTATAGCGTCGCCGCCGGCGAATATGACAGCGACGGGATCGAGACCACGCGCGTCAAGATCGTCGGCGACGCCACCGTGACGGCCCATAATGACGGCACCGCCGCCAGCCTCGACCTCACCACCGCAACCGTCAGCTGGTCCCCCACCGTCGATGCACGCGCGGGGATCACCGGGATCACCTCATCGAGCCATCCTGATGGGGTCAATCTCTCACCCGGCGATGACATTGTCTTTGCGGTGAGCTGGCCTGTGGCTGTGGACGTCACCGGGACGCCCGAGCTGAAGGTCTATTTCGGCATGAACGAGCGCCGCGCCCGTTATGAAAGTGGCGATGGCAGCGATACGCTGCACTTCCTCTACACGGTGCAGGCCGGCGACGAAGACCAGGACGGCGTCACGATACCGGCTGATGCCGTCGCTCTCGCAGGCGGCAGTCTGATGAGCGGCAGCACCTCGGTATCCACCAGCAGCGCCGATGGCGACGCCTTCGCCCTGCCGCGCATCCGGGCGCAAGCCGACACGCTTGGCCCCTTCGCCACCGCCCTGTCCCAAAGCAGCGGCAGCGGGGCCAGCCCCATGCGTGAGGGCAACAGCGCCAACCTGTATCTGCGCTATAACGAGCGCGTTGTCGTGACGCCCAATTCCGGCTCCGTGCATCTCGAATTCGATATCGGCGGCGAGCTGGTCGAGAGCCAGCCCTGCCAGACCATGCATGGCGGCAGCGACACCTACCCAGGTCTCGAATGCAGCTATAGCGTCGCCGCCGGCGAATATGACAGCGACGGGATCGAGACCACGCGCGTCAAGATCGTCGGCGACGCCACCGTGACGGCCCATAATGACGGCACCGCCGCCAGCCTCGACCTCACCACCGCAACCGTCAGCTGGTCCCCCACCGTCGATGCACGCGCCGGCATTGTGGACGTCCGTCTCGGCATCCCGCCCGATAGCGCCAGCTACAAGGAGGGCGAGACGATGTCCTTTGAGGTCGAATACGCAGAGGCCGTCACGGTTACGGGAACGCCCCTGCTGAACTTCCCGATCGGTATGCAGACCCGCCAGGCAAGCTACGCCAGCGGGACCGGTACGGCGGTCCTCGTCTTCGATTATGTGGTTCTCTCCCCGTCAGAGGATCAGGATGGCGACGGGACGTGGATATCGGGAAGCGATGCGATCGTCCTGAATGGCGGGTCCATCCGTACACTCAGTGGCAATCATGATGCCAGCCCGGGCATGGCCGACGGTCAGAGTGAACAGGTGACCAACGCCGTCGTGAACTGACGGCGCAGCGGCCACGGCTGAAAGAGGGGCGCGTCGCCTCGACGACGCTCCTTTTTTATTGTGAGGTTTCTGCCGGTTGTTGATCCAACCTGAATAGTCGGATCGCCCTTGCCTCGGACCTCTCCCGCCTGACCAGGCGCTTGTCGAGACAGCGAATCGGTAATCAGTGACCGTCGCCATCGCGCGAATCGGGGTGTCGGCCCACCGCCGCAGCAGCATTCTTGCGCATCGGAAAGCCTGGAAGTTGCATTTTTTCGTGCAAATTCCCCTGCCAGGCGGGGTTTCTCCCCACAAAAACCCCTAGACGATGGATATTGACGCTGGTAACTTACCACATCTTGTGTTTGTCACGAGATACGGTGTTCAACCCCCCTCAAACAGCACAGACACCGGAACGGGCAAGGAGGTCGGCGTCATGGAAATCATTCCAATCTCGACATATATCGGGAAGTCACAGGATGTATATCTCAAGCGCAGGAAGATAGCGAAGAGGCTGAAAAGCAATATCGCCTTTCTGCGCCGGAAAGTCGAAAAGAAAAAGGCCAAGGCCAAGCCTTCGGTGAAGATGTATCGCATCTCCAACGGCGTTGGCCAGGTGCGCCTGATGTTCAAGGGCTCTCCGCTGGAGATCGCTTCGAACAAATACGCTTTCCGGATCGAGGCCTCGGAGGGCCAGAACATCCGTGAGGCGACGCTGGAAGCCCTCAAGGTGGTGCGGGCCCGCGTGCTCGATGGCGAGTTTGATCGTGCGATCGAGAAGGCGCTCATCACCCACCGGCAGACAGCCCCGGCCCGCACCCCGGCCAAGGGCCGCGGCAAGGGCAAGAAGGCCGCTCGTCGCAGTGCGCCCACGCATGGCAATGGTCTTGCCAGTGAGCATTCCCTGGCTCTGACGGCCTGAGCAAAGGCTCGCCCGGCCCGGTTCGGACCTCCCGCGTCATGGGGTGCCTTCGGGTATCCCATGGCGTGGGCCTTTGCGCCCAGAGCAAGTTCCGATCAGATGGAATCGTTTGATCGGAAGATTTGTCCAGATTGATAACAAGTTAGAGTGGATCCACGCGTTCAGTCTGAAGGCGATCCGCTCTAGCGTGTTCCGGAACACCCGGAACGCAATGGTCTCCGATCGACAAGCCGGCTCCCTTATCGGGTCGCTCCAGATGCGGGGTGGATTGCGCTGAGTCAGATCAGGAGAGATCGGACCTAAGGGGCGAGCTCGATTTCCGAACTTGTAGCCGGGTTCAGGTCTTCATTCGGATCGGTCAGAATGCCGGCAGGGAAACTGACCGAGATCGGTCGATCTGTCGTATCCAGGCACAGCAGGTGGTTGTTGTCGCCATCACCGAGGTCAGCAAGCGCATGGGGGACGACCTCGCGGCGTGTACCATCGCGCGTCTCCACCGTCACGCGGTAGAGTTCACCCACATCCTGGCCGGGCTCGCCTCCACCCGGCAGAGTGACACCGCCGGCCCAGACGACACGCACCGCCTGTTCGACGCCGTCTTCAGGACAGGTCGACCCTTGTGTCCTCTGGCGGCTCAGGCTGCCACTCCGGTCGAAACGCAGCACCTGCTCGGCAAGCACGATGGTGGGTCCCGGCGCAAGCGGGGTGACCTCAATCTCGGCACCGCGAAAATTAAGCCGGCCATCGAGCGCGTGAACATTGCCCGTCACTCTGACACGAACCGGCGGGTCCGTGGCGGCGCTGCCAAACTCTCCAACGAGCAGGACCGTTCGAAGTTCACCCGCATCCGTGGCCGGCATGAAGGACGCACAGTGCATCTCGCCCTTGAGGCCCGAGCGTGTCGTGACCTCAAAATCCCCGGCCTGAAGCGTATCGACGGCGATCTCGGTGGAAAAGATCACGGGCATTCCATCGCGACCTGAGGCGCCCCGGCAAATCAGGTTGGCCCGCCGAGGAAGCGCATTGTCGAGACCGAAAAACGCGGAGATGAGCCGGGCCGTGCGGCCGTCAGATTCAGATGGCAGGTTGGTGTCTGCCGTCTGATCCTGCAATGTGCTGCTGGTCACGCCGGGAGCGGCCGCGCATCCCGAGACCAGGACAGCAACCAAGCCGAACAGGAGCCGACGCAAGGTGGCGGTCCGGTGTCTCACACCATGTCGTCCTATTTCCGTTCTGCCTCAGGCGTTTCAAAGGGCCCGCATGTTTCCTCAATATCGTCAATTCGCGCCTGCAGTTCGTCCTGCGTGCGGCCCGTCAAGACCGCAGCCCGGTCCGTGTAGGAGCCCCTCACGATGCCGGTCACAGCGCCGATGGGCGTGACGGTCTGCACAGCGGAAAGGGCGCGTTCCCTGCGTGTCGGCATCGCCGCCTCGAGCGCGGCAATGTCGGCCTCGGCCACTGAACAGTCGATGGGCTCGGCGAGGAGCGAGTCACGGTCATCATGAACCGTCGAGGCACATCCGGCGACGAGAAGGCACAGGGTGATGGTTGCAAGTTTCATGTTTCAGTCCCTTGGATTTGCAGGTTTCGGAAAGACGACAATCGACCTGTTGTGACGACCGCAGGGCTTGAGCGTTCCTGTCGTCGAGATCTGGTCAGGTTTGGCAGAGGAGCCCTCATTCGGCGGCCGATCGCAGGGAAAGGGCCGAAAGCAGGGCGATCACCGCGACTTCCACCGCGATCATGTCGGCCGGCAGCGCAGCGCCATGCGCAAGCCAGGCGATGATCCGGCCGATCATGGCCAGCCCCAGCAGCAGGATGGCCGGGAAGAACCAGAGCCTGCGACCGGTTGCGAGCCCGGCGAGGATGCAGAAACCAAGGGTCAGGAAGAACGAGGCAAGATCGGCGAGCTGGGTGCTCAATCCGACACCCGCCAGCAAATCCATGCCGAGCAGCCTCCCGGCAAGATCGGGACCCACCCACCAGGCAAGGCCCAGAAGGACGAACAGGGCCGCTGCTCCACCGGCACCGAGTTTCAGCACGCTGTTGATCACAATCGACCTTCGTCCGTTTTCATGACCTGTGCGAGGGCCGCGCCGACCGCATTCAGTCCGAACGCAATCCGCTCCAGCCCTTCTGCAAACCAGAATTTTCCGATCGGATGATCCTGTCTGATCGGAACCTGCTCTAGAAACTCGCCTGAACGCCCAGGAAGGGGCCCGACACGTCCGCGGTGACATCCACCCGATCAAACCCGCGTTCGACGCTCAGATGACGATAGCCGCCTACAGCCGACCACGTCTCATTGAAGCGATATCCAAGGCCCGCCGAGGCTTGCCAGGTGAGATCGGAGGAATCCCCGATGCCGAAACCGCCAACATCCCCGTAAGCAACGCCGTGCCATCTGGTGGAAAAACGATGGAAAATCCGGGAGGCGATCAGAAGATCGGCCCAGCTGCCATCGGCGCTGAAGGCCGCGTCGGGCACCGCGCCTTGTCCGAGCAGCTGCGTGTCGATGTCCGCATCGGCAAAGCGCACCCCGCCACCGACCTCGAAGCGCGTGTCGGCATCGTCGACCAGCGCGAAAGCAGCATACGCGCTGAACAGTATCATTTGCGATTCGACATCGGCATCGCTGAACAACGTGCCAGAGGGGGTTTCAGCTTCGGTTGAAATGTCGAAGAACTGGAAGTCGCCGACCAGCGAAAGCTTGCCCTTGCGGGCTTCGAAAGCTCCAAGGAAAGCAATATCGAGCGTTTCGAGTACTTCGTCGAAATCGACCTCGCCTTCGATCTCGCCAACCGGCGTTTCGACCGTGGTGGAAACCCCGGGGAACCAGCCATACAGGGTCGCCGTGTAATCCCAGTCACTCTCCGCGAGAGCTGTCCCCGGCGCGGCCATCACGGCCAGAAGAATGATCCATTTCGCCGCCATGTTCACATCCACTCAATGATCCATCAGCCTGGCGCGCATGGGCCGCATTTCGCGCCCGGCGAAGGCTGCCTGAAACATGAGAAACCGGCCGCGAACGCACAGTTCCCCGCAGGCCAAAGATCATTCAGTTCTGGCCATCTTGAGCGAACCGAAGTGCTGCAGGGAGCGAAGGTGCCTGCAACCGGCATGGCAAGCCGGAGGGCGTGCTTTCAGCCGTCGGGTTCCGGGTCCCTGATGATGCGAAAGCCGACATGTGACGAACTGAAATTCATCTCCATACTGTCGCGTGCGGCAACGCGGTAGCGTCGGCAGTAGCTGTCACTGCACAGATACGACCCACCCTTGATCGTCACCCTGGGTGTGGCCGGACCAAAGGGGGTCTCCGTCCACTCCCAGACATTCCCGATCATGTCATAGACACCCGTCAGACCCGGCTCGAAGCACCCGACGGGCGCGAGCCCGGTATAGCCGTCATGGCCCGTATCCATGACGGGAAACAATCCCGTCCAGATGTTGGCGCGCGCCTCGCCATCGGGACTGCGCATGCCTGACAGGGGGTCGTCAGGATCGAAAAGGCCAAGACTTGCAGCGTATTCCCATTCAACCTCGGTCGGAAGGCGCCCGCCGGCCCAGGCTGCATAGGCGCGCGCATCATTCAGGCTGACATGAACGACGGGGTGGTTGTCCAGCCCGTCCAGGCTGGATCCTGCGCCGCGAGGCGTCTTCCAGCTCGCTTCAGGGGCGAGCCGCCACCATGACATCAGGTTCCGGGGCGTCGCACTCTCGATGAAAAGCGCTGAGCCCCCGTTGCGCTCGGCCTCGGTGACATGGCCGGTCGCGGCAACAAAATCTGCAAACTGCGCGTTCGTGACCTCGTGGATCTGCAGGCGGAACGGGGAGACGAAGACGCGCTGTGGCGGTCCTTCTTCGGGGTAGACCGGATCGGCTCCCATCACGAAGCCACCACCCGGGATATCCACGAACCCGCCAGGACGCTCCGAGTGCATCAGGCATTGCGGGCCGCCTTCGGGCCTGTCGCTCGGCCAGAGCAAAAACGCCGCCATGGCGACGGCCAGCCCAGCCGTAACGGAGACGATGATCAGTCTGGTCATGCCGTCATTTGCTGCTGGCCCTGTCGAACCCCTTGGCGCCATGACATGCAGAACCAGCGGAAAGTCGCTGCCGTTCTCTCAAGCGTGCGCGCGTCGCAACGCGGCCCTCGCCAGCTTGAAGATCATGAACAGCACCGCTGCAAGCGCCAGCACAAAGCCAATCATGTGCGGCCAGTATTTGTGAATGACCTTGTTGATCAGCTTGTCGTTCAGCACCTTCAGAGCGTAGTTGTTCGGGCCAAGTTCGAACACGCCGACCTCTTCGGAATAGGCGCGATATTCGGCAAGCATGTCCTGAAAGATTTCAGGATGATCTGAGGACAGATCGGTCGTCTCACCCGGCTCGACCGAGATATCGTAGAGCCGCCATTGGCTGTCACCCCGCGGCGGCGAGTTGCGGGTGATCTTCCATTTGCCACGATACAGGGCCGAATTGCCGCTGACCTCGAAGGCGAAGCCCTCGTCATCGGCATAGGTCTCATCTGTTGCGCCGGCGAGCATGTCGAAGGCGCTGCGCCCGTAGAACATCTCCGGCTCATGGGGAACGCCGGCCGCGTCCAGAAGCGTCGGCACGAGATCGGCGACATGGACCGGTGCCATTTCGACCCCCGAAGCCATGATGCCCGGGCCGGCGATGATCAGAGGAACCCGAAGCCCGCCCTCACTGGCGTAGAACTTGTAGAGATGGAACGGGGCCGCGGAGACTGACGCCCATTCCGGGCCGATCGCGGTCAGGCTCTTCATCTGGCCGAGATTTTCGTAGGATTCATCAAAGTCCTCCAACCATTTCACCGCGCTCAGGGCGAGGTTGGCGGGACCGTCTATCGTTGTCTTTGCCGCTTCCGGCCCGTTGTCCGACGTGATGATGACGAGGGTGTTGTCCAGCTGGCCGGCTTTATCGAGATGATCCAGCAATCGGCCGATATGGTGGTCGGCCGCTTCCATCATGCCGGCATTCACCTGCATGGCACGCGCCGAGGCGGCTTGCTCCAGAGGGGAGAGATCGGCCCAGGCGCGATGATCGGCCGGGGGCGGCGCAAGCCTTGTGGTCGGCGGCACAAGGCCGAGATCGATGGTGCGCTGGAGGCGCTCCTGGCGCATCACATCCCAGCCCGCCTCAAACACACCATCATAGCGCTCGACATATTCGAGAGGCACCTGGATGGGTACGTGGAGCGCCTGAAGCGACAGGAAGGCATAGAAGGGACGGTCCGGGTCGCCCTCTTCGATATACGCGATCATCCGGTCGACGAGCGAAGCGGAGGAATACCAGTCTTCGGGCAAGGTGACCGGCTCGCCATTTTCGAACCATGCAACCGCGTCCGATCCCGGCAGATAGGGCTTGGCATCGTAATTGCCCCCGCCCGTTGCATCCATGACGAAGGACCGGTCGAACCCGAACCGGTCGGGCAGGTTGCCCCCAACCTCGCCGATGCCCCATTTGCCCGTGACATAGGTCTGGTACCCGGCGTCGGACAGCAGGCTGGCAATGGTTTCCTGATCCTCGCGCCAGGCCATCGAATAGGCAGGAAAGGCGCGCATCTCATCGGTTGTCGTCTCGACAAGCGTTCCCATCCCGACCTGGTGATTGTCCATGCCGGTCATCAGCATGGCGCGGGTCGGTCCACAGAACGGCGATGTGTAGTAGCGCGACAGCATCACGCCGCGTTCGGCAAGGCCGTCGATATGCGGTGTGCGGGTGTCGCTGCCATAGGCGCCGACATCGGTGAAGCCGGCATCGTCGAACAGGACGAGCAGGATATTCGGCGGAGCCCTTCCGGCGACGACGGTCTCCTCGGGAGACATGTCCGGAACGGGTTCCTGCGCTGCCGAAGGCGACAGGAACACGCCCGATGCCGCCAGAGCCGCAATCAAGGCGTGAAGGAGTCGGTTCATTATTGCACCCGGGGTTCAGTCTTGAGACCCGCCGGTAGTTAGAGACCAGAGGTGCGGGGCCACAGCTCAACCCCGGCCAAACTGTATTCAGTTCTGGCCATCGTCTTTTCTGGAGATCGGCTTTTCGCGGAAGGCCTTGGGCGAGCTGCCCGTCCATCTCTTGAAACTTCGCGCAAAGTTCGACGCCGATTCAAAGCCGAGGTCAAAAGCAATGGCCTGTATCGGCCTGGCCGTGTTCACCAGGAGGTCTTTGGCGCGCCTTTCGCGCACTTCATCGGCAAGCCTGCGAAAGGACGTGCCCGTTCGCTCAAGCTGACGGCGAAGACCCCGTTCCGAATATCCAAGCGCCGTCGCCGCCCTTGCAAGCGGCGCGCCCAGATTCTCGGGCGCTTCGAGAAATTCCTGAACCTGACGCACGGTCGTTGTCCGAAAACCGCAATCTTCTGCCAACTTCTCGCAAATCGCGACCAATCGGGCATGATTGATCGGGTCGGATCCCGGCAGGGGCGCCTGCAGGAGATGTGCAGGAAACACGATCCGGTTCTCGCGCGCCCCAAAGCGTACGGGCACCCTGCTGATCTCCGCTGCGATCACCGACCATCCTTCCGGCTCGGCAATGGTCGCTTCGACGCGACAGGCGATGATCGGCGTTCGCAGCATGTCCAGCAGCAGGCGGTTGAGCACGGTCAGCGCACTGCCGATGAAAAAGTAGGCAACATCGCCAAGGGGAAGTTTTGGGCGAATGCACACTTCGGCCTCGTCTTTGGCCAAATCCTCGCGCTGGTCCGAATAGACAAAATCGATGGCCGGGAAGGTCAGATGAACAAAACGGCCAAGGACGTCCAGCCCGTCCCGAAGGCTCGCCGCATTCAGGGCCGCATAGGCTGGCGCCCCGATATATTGAGGTTCAAAACTCATCGCGAGCCGGGGCCCGAGATGCGGATCACCCGTAATCCTGAGTGCATTCAGAATGAATTGCCTGAGAGTAGAAAAATCCGTTCTGAATGCAGGATCCGAAAAGAACTTCGGACTGAGGTCGGTGCCTGCAAGAAGATCCCGATAGGGGTGACCTTTTTCGGATAGCTTGCGAAAGATAAAGCCCGGATAATTCATCGGCAAGGCCGGTGTATCAGTCGTGAAGGGCTCGGCTTTCCGTGAAGGGCCACTCATTCTTTTTGCTCGAATCTCAAGCGGAAAATCGCACAGCAAGACAGTGCGCGGCGTTGATGATCTGCGCGGGCGGCGATCTTGAGCAGGACTTGAGAATATTGGCGACCGTGAATTCAGGCAACTGCAAACGCGCCTGCCGTGAACATGGCTCGGTGCATGACCGATCGGGCGCACTCCTTGTGGTGCCCCGCTTCGACCAAGCCGCTGCGCGGCGGCGCATCGGGGGGGTTTTCCGACAGGCTGGCCGCATCGGAATAGGGATTGGCCGGCAGCGAGCTTTTCTTTGGCCAGACCGTCGCACATCAGATCTGGCGCTTGGGGGTGAGGCGCTGCGGGACGCGGGGCGGGCGCCCGACTGACCGCTGACCCGATCGGAGATCTTCATGACGTCGCTTCGTTTCGTTGTCCCCTCAATCTTCTTTCTGGCCGCAGCCTGTGCGTCGAGCTCGGAAGTTCCGCAGCCCGCCGCCGCTGCCACGGATCAGGCCGCCATGAGCGGCGACGCCTCATCATCGCCCGCTGCGACGGTGTTTCCCCGCACCCTCGCCCTCCCGAGCGGAAGTTTCACTGTGCACGAACCGCAGATCGAGGATCATGCGGGCTTCACAGAGGCGACAGCCTGGAGCGCGGTGGTCTATCGACCAACCGGCGGGCAGGCCAGCTATGGCGCCCTCAAGTTCAGCGCGACCATGGTCGTGGATTTCGACCATCGCCTTGTGACGATCTATGATCGCAAGGTCCTGGAGTTGCGCCTCCCCGACCTTGAGGCATCACGCGTCGACGAGCTCCTTGCGGAAGTGCGCGGCAACCTCCGCACCGAAC
>CAZPBH010000026.1:0-12899 GCA_964584645.1 uncultured Rhodospirillales bacterium
AAACCCGCGCATCATCGCGCTGGCGAACCAGAAGGGCGGGGTGGGCAAGACCACCACGGCGATCAATCTCGCCACCGCCCTGGCCGCGAACGGGGAGCGGGTGCTGCTCGTCGATCTCGATCCGCAGGGCAATGCCTCGACCGGGCTGGGGGTGCCGCGCGGCAAGCGCAACCGCAGCGCCTATGAGCTGCTGCTGGGCCATGTCGATCTGCGAGAGGCGGTCCAGCCGACCTCCGTGCCCGGCCTCGATATCGTGCCGGCGGCGATGAACCTTGTCGGCGCGGAAGTCGAGCTGGTCGGCGAGACCGGGCGCGAGTTCCGGCTGCGCGAGGCCCTGCGCGGCCGCCTCACCGGCCATGGCCATGTGCTGATCGACTGTCCGCCCTCGCTCTCGCTGCTGACGGTCAACGGGCTGGTTGCGGCCGATGCGGTGATGGTGCCCCTGCAGGCCGAGTTCTTCGCGCTGGAAGGGCTCAGCCATCTCGTCCAGACCATCGACCGGGTGCGCAAGGCCTTCAACCCGCAGCTGGAAATCGAGGGTGTGGTGCTGACCATGGTCGACAGCCGCACGAACCTCTCCAGCGATGTGGCCGCCGAGGCCCGGCGCCATTTCGGCAAGCATCTTTACCAAACGGTCACTCCGCGTAACATCCCGATCGCCGCGGCGCCGAGCCATGGCGTGCCGGTGCTGATCTATGACCACCGCAGCGCGGGCGCGCTCGCCTATGCGGAACTGGCGCGCGAGCTGCTCGCCCGGGAAAGTGCCAGACGTTCCGATGCCGCCCCCAGCACCGCCCCCAGAAAGCCCGCATAGTCGAGCCCGGCGAGATCGGCCATGATCGCCATCTTGCCATCCCAGCACCAGCCCGGATTGGGATTGACCTCCAGCAGCTTGTAGGTGCCGGCGCCATCGGCACGGAAGTCGAAGCGCGCGTAATCCCGGCAGCCGAGGCGGATGAACAGCTTTTCCGAGGCGTCGATCAACGAGCGTTCCGTCGCCGCATCCAGCACCGCCGGCCCATAGCGCAGCTGCGTCCAGTAGGGGCTGTCCGGCAGCCATTTGCTCTCATAGCCGAGGATGGGCGGCATGCCTTCCGGCAGGGCCGAATAATCGACCCCCAGCACCGGCAGGGCCTGCAGGGTGCCGTTGGCATTGCCGATCAGCCCCACCGTCACCTCCGGCCCCGTCAGGAACTCCTGAACCAGGGCGGGGCTGCCGGGGCAGCGCTGGCGCAGCCGGGCGAGCGCGCTCAGCAATTCTGCCTCGTCATGGACCACCGAGGCCGCATCGATGCCAAGCGAGCTGTCGCCGAAATTCGGCTTCACAAGGGCCGGGAAGGTTCCGGGCAGGGTCGCCATCTGGTCGTCTGCGCCGACATGGCTTGCCAGCGGGACGGGAATGTCCATCGCCGCCGCCATCGCCCGCACCAGGCTCTTGTCATAGCAGACGGCCAGCGCCTGCGGGCCCGCCCCGGTATAGGGCCGGTCCAGCATCTCCAGCAGCGCCGGGACGTGGAGTTCCTTGAAGGCATCATTGGCGTAGCCCTCATCGCAGAGGTTGAACACCAGCGCGGCCGAATCGCGGGCCAGATCCTCGGCCAGTGTCGCGTGCCGGTCGAGATAGCGGAAACGGTATCCCGGAACCTGCGCCAGCCCGGCCTTGAGCTTCCGCACCGTCGCCAGATCCTCGGCCGAGAACCGGCCGGTCCGCTTCACTGCATCGGGCAGGCCCGGATCGCCCATGATGACCGTGACGTCGAGCGGCTGGCGGCGGGCCTTGCCGCGGGGCGGGACGGCGCGCGGGGGCGCTTCGGCCACCACCCACATGCGCCAGCCGAGCATGCCCAGATCCTGGTCGCGCGTGGACCGGCTGGCCTCCGATTCCGGGAAGCGAACATTCCGGAAACCCGCGATCTCCAGCGCCTTCGCGATTCGTTCCGGGGTATAGAGCCGCTCGGCATAGAACTGGTCGGCGATCACGCCCCGCTCGTCATGAACGATCACCTCACGGCTGATCAGCCGCTCGCCCTCCCGGCTCAGGCTGCGCTCGCGGCAGACGAAATGGTGGGCATCGATCCATTCCCAGCTGCGCGGAGCGAAATTGCGGGCCATCTGCGCGCCCTCGCACAGATCGAGCAGGATGCGCCCGCCCGGCCGCAGCACCCGCAGGGCGGCCCGCAGCACCCGGATGTCGTCATCCGCATCGGCGAAATAGCCGAAGGAATTGCCCATGCACATCACGAGATCGCGGCTGGCCTCCGGCAAACGCGGGCGGCGGGCATCGCCTTCGCGGAAGGCCACGGGCAGTCCGTTAGCCTCGGCCCGCTGCCGGGCAAGCCGGATCAGATAGCGCGAGCGGTCGAGGCCCAGGATCTGACCCTGACCGGCCGCGCCATAGCCCCGCGCGGCCAGTTCCAGCGCATGGCGACCCTGGCCGCAGCACAGATCGAGGATGTCCGCATGGCGGCCGAGGGCGACATGGGCCAGCACCTGATCGATATCGGCCCGGGCGGCCTCCGGATTCTCCACCACATCGCCATCAGTCTGGACATAGAGGGCATCGAACAGCGTCTGCCACCAGGCTTCCGGCAGATGGGCTTCCAGGTTAGCGATGGGTCCCAGACAGACATGGCGCGAGCGCTCGGGCGCTGTTCCGGCGGGCAGGGCCGGCAGGGCCATGGCGCGGGGGGTGCGTGGCTGGTCGGCGCGGGTCTTGCGCAGGGCGGTCATGGCGAATGTCCTCCGACAACGGATGTACGAGGCCGGAGGTTGACGTGCCGGTCCCGGGGGGTTGAAGCCTTGATCGCGCCCCGGCAACTTCGGGACGCCTCATGATGAAGGCATCGACCGCCCGGTGGCCGCGGCCCTGAACCCCTCAGGGGCAAGGCGGCGGCTCCGTGGCCAGCGATGTTGGAATCAGCGTTGCGCCTTGGCTCTGCAAAACGCAAGTGCGTTGTTGCGAGGTTTCCCCGGCAGCGAATGCGGGGCCGCCCTCAGGCTCGCGGCTCAGGCTGGCATCAGGAAGATGGTCGCCAGCGGGGGTATCGTGATGTCGAGGCTGTGGGGTCGCCCGTTATGGGGCTCCGGCCGGCTGTGCACCACCTCATGATTGCCGATGCCGCTGCCGCCATAGCCGGCGTTATCGGTGTTGAGGACCTCGCGCCAGCTGCCGCCATCCGGCACCCCGATACGGTAGCCCTCGCGCGGGACCGGCGTGAAATTGCTGGCCACGATCACCGGCGGAGCGTCGGGTGCCCGCCGGATGAAGGCAAAACACGACCGGTCGCCATCATCGGCTTCCAGCCAATCGAAGCCGGCCGGGTCCTGATCATGGACGCTGAGCGCCGGTGTCGCCTTGTAGAAATGGTTGAGATCGCGCACAAGGCTCTGCACCCCGCGATGGATGGCATAGTCCAGCAGATGCCAGTCGAGCGAAGTATTGTGGTTCCATTCGTTGTATTGGCCAAACTCACCGCCCATGAACAGCAACTTCTTGCCCGGGAAGCCCCACATCCATCCGTAATAGGCACGGAGATTGGCAAATTTCTGCCATTCGTCTCCCGGCATCTTGCCGATCATGGAGCCCTTGCCATGCACCACTTCATCATGGCTGAGCGGCAGCACGAAATTCTCGGAATACTGGTAGAGCATCCCGAAGGTCATCTGGTTGTGATGGTATTTCCGGTGGATCGGGTCGGTCTGCATGTAGGCCAGCGTGTCGTGCATCCAGCCCATGTTCCATTTGTAGCCGAAGCCCAGCCCGCCTTCGTGCACGGGCTTTGAAACCCCGCCGAAATCGGTCGATTCCTCGGCGAAGGTGGCGACACCCGGATAGCGGCCATAAAGCTCGGTATTGGTGCGGCGCAGGAACTCCATGGCCTCCAGATTCTCGCGGCCGCCATATTGGTTCGGGATCCATTCGCCCTCCTCGCGGCTGTAGTCGAGATACAGCATCGAGGCGACGGCATCGACGCGCAGCCCGTCGATCCGGTAGCGGTCGAACCAGAACAGCGCGTTGCCGAGCAGATAGTTCATCACCTCGGAGCGCCCGTAATTGTAGATCAGCGTGTTCCAGTCGCGGTGGAAGCCCTGGCGCGGGTCATCATGCTCGTACAGGGCGGTACCGTCGAAGCGGCCAAGCCCGTGCGCGTCGGTCGGGAAATGCCCCGGGACCCAGTCGATCAGAACGCCGATACCGCGGGCGTGCATGCGGTCGACGAAATGGCGGAAATCCTCCGGCGGGCCGAAGCGCGAGGTCGGGGCGTACATCCCGATCGGCTGATAGCCCCAGCTGCCGTCAAAGGGATGCTCGCTGATGGGCAGCAGCTCAACATGGGTGAAGCCCATCTCGGCCACATAATCGGCAAGGCTGTCGGCCATCTCGCGATAGGTCAGATAGCGATTGCCCGCACCGCGCCGCCAGCTGCCCAGATGGACCTCGTAGATCGAGATCGGGGCGGCGATGTTCTGGCGCGCATCGCGGCTCTCGATCCAGGCATCGGTGGCCGGTGCTTCCTTCGGATAGGCATGGACGATGGAGGCGTTGCCGGGCGGCTGCTCCATGTAGAAGGCGAAGGGATCGGCCTTCAGCGGCAAGAGATTGCCGTCGCGGCCGCGCACCTCGAACTTGTAGAGCGTGCCCTCGTCCAGACCGGGCAGGAAGATTTCCCACACACCTATGCCGTGGATCAGGCGCATCGGGTGCACCCGGCCGTCCCAGTTGTTGAACGGCCCGACCACGGAAACCCGACGCGCCGAGGGCGCCCAGACCGCAAAGGCGACACCGCTGACACCCTCATGGGTGGTGACATGCGCGCCGAGCCGCTTGTAGTTCTCGTAATGCCGGCCTTCGCCCAGCAGATGCGCGTCGAGCGGCCCCAGCACCGGGCCGAAACGGTAGGGATCCTCGATCTCGTCCACACCCCAGCCGCGGTCCAGCTTCAGGCGGTAGGCGGGCTGGTCCTCGCTCTCCACGATCGCCTGGAAGAAGCCGTTGTCGTGCAGCCGCTCCGCCTGCGCCAGCTCGGACCCGTCCGGGCCGAGCACGAAAACCTTGTCGGTGCCGGGCTGGAAGCAGCGGATCGCCCAGCGACGCCCCTCCAGCCGATGGGGTCCCAGCAGGCCGAAGGGATTGGCATGGTCGGCCCGGATGATGGCGTCGATGCCTTCACGCAAGGACCGGATTTCGGGATCGACCGGCGCGGCCGTGCGGGTGTCGCCATTGGCGAGATCTTCGGGCATGGGCGGACGCTCCTTTGCAGATCACCTGAGGGCGCTGTGCTGAACAGCGCTGTACGAACAACGCATCTCCCCGGTTCGGGATGCACGCTGCCAAGGGCCTCTAGGGCGTCTTTATAGCGGGACGGGGCCGGCCTCGCAAATCGACCCCTGAATCGGGGCCGCCTCTCAACATCGGATAGCCGTGCCGGATCGACGGCCCCGGATCGGGCCCCGGATCGGGGTTCGTCCCGGGACTCAGGCGGCGCGCAGCCGGGCGAGGAAGGCGTCGAGATCAGCGTTGAGCCGACGGCTCTGGGCCGAAAGCTCGGCGACGATTTCCGCGATGGCCTCCACCCGCTCCATCGAGGAACCGGCAGCGTCGCGGACGGTGTCGATGGTGTCCACCACCTCCAGCGCGCCCTCGGCCGTGCGCCGGATGCTTTCCGTGATGTCGCGCGCGACCGCCGATTGCTCCTCGACCGCCCCGGCGATGGCCGTGGCGGCCTCGCTGTTCTCGCGGCTGATCGTGACGATATGGGCGATGGATTGCGCGGTCTCGGTGGTTTCGGCCTGCATCGCCTCGATCTGGGTGGTGATCTGGCCGGTGGCCTGCGCGGTCTGCTGGGCGAGGTTCTTGACCTCGCCGGCGACGACGGCGAAGCCCTTGCCGGCCTCGCCGGCGCGGGCGGCCTCGATGGTGGCGTTGAGCGCCAGCAGGTTGGTGCGTCCGGCGATCTCGTTGATCAGGGCCAGCACTTCGCCGATCCCGGCCGAGGCCTTCTTCAACCCCTCGATACGTCCACCGGCGCTGGCCGCCTGATCGGCCGCCTCCTGGCTGATCCGGGTGGAGCGCAGCACCTGATCGTTGATCTCCCCGATGGCAAGCGCGAACTGCTCCATGGCGAAGGTCACCGACTGGCCGTTCGCTGCCGACATCTCGGCCGAGCCGGCGACCGAAGCGCTGGCCTCCGTGGTGGCCCTTGCATGCCCGCCAAGCGTGCCCGCCTCGACGTTCATCGCCTCGCCGATCGCCAGGATACGGGCGGCCGTGGCCTTGACGTCGGTCTCCAGCGTGGTGGCGAGGGTCTGCAGCAGGTCATAGCGCTCGACGATCTCCTCATCCTCCTCATGCTGCACCAGCAGGGCGCGGCGTTCGGCCTCGGCCGCGCGGAACCGCTGCAGGGCGGCTGCCAGCTGGTCGATCTTGGTGGCGAAGCGCGGCTCCGGGGCCACGACATCCTGGCGCCCCTCGGCCAGCGCCGTCATCGCGTTTGTGACCTGTGTGAGCGGCCGGTCGATGGAGATGAGCACCCACCAGCCGAGCGCGCCGATGGCCGCCACGGCAAGGGTCGAGATCAGCACGAACCAGAGGGCGGAGTTCCAGAAAGCGCCTTGCAGGTCGTCAAGGAAAAGCCCGGTGCCGATCATCCAGCCCCAGGGCTCCACCTGGGCCGCATAGCTGAGCTTGGGCAGCAGCACATCCGAGCCGGCCCGCGACCATTGATAGGTCACGAAGCCGCCGCCCGCCGATGCCGCAGCCAGCAGTTCCTCGATGAAGCGCACACCCTGGCTGTCCTCGAGACCGATCAGGTTGCGTCCCTCCAGATCGGGGCGTGAACCTACCGCCAGAGCGGTGCCGTCGCGGTCATAGACGAAGACATATTCCTTGCCTTCCGGCCCGTAGTGCAGAGCGCGTATCTGGGCCAGGGCGGCTTTACGGGCGGCCTCGGGCGTCACCTCGCCGGCGGCGGCGCGGGCCGCGTGGTGGGCAATCGCCGATTGGGCGAGCTGAACGATGCTGCGCAGCTCCGCCGCCCTCTGGCCGTACAGGGTCGTGTGCATGAACGCCAGACCGGCCGATCCGAGAGCGATCAGCGCAAGTGCCGCCGAGACGACAAGCAGACCAAGCCGCCGGGCGATCGAGAGACGAGCCAGCATCGGGAGAACCCCACAACCCCAATTAACCCCGCCACACTTTCGTACAATCGTAGGCGTGGTGCAAGGGGGTGCGGTCGTCGGGCGCGGATCAGGCGCGGAGCTGATGCAGATAGGTGTCGAGTGAGCCGCGCAGCGCTTCGGTGCGGCTGCTCAGCTCGCCCGCCAGGGTTGTGATGGTGGCTGCCTCGGTGCTCGACTGCCCGGCCTGGGCGGCAACAGCCTCGATATGCGTCGAGACCTGGGCCGCGCCGCTCGCGGTTTCCTCGACATTGCGCGCGATCTCCAGCGCCACGCTGTTCTGCTGCTCGACCGCGCTGGCGACAGCGTTGGCGATTTCGGTGATCTGCTGGATAGTCTCGCCGATCCGCGTGATGGCCTCGGCGGTGTTGCCCGTTTCCGTCTGCATGGTGCCGATCCGCCCGGCGATGTCCTCGGTCGCCTGCGCGGTCTGCTGGGCCAGGGTCTTGACCTCGCTGGCGACGACCGCGAAGCCCCGTCCCGCCTCGCCGGCGCGGGCCGCCTCGATGGTGGCGTTGAGGGCCAGCAGGTTGGTCTGTTCGGCAATCGCGCTGATCAGCTTGATCACATCACCGATGCTGTCGGCGCTGTCGCGCAGCGCCGCCATGCTGGTGCTGGCATCGCTGGCGCGGTGCTCGGCGTCGCGGGCGATCTCGCTGGAGCGGGTGACCTGGCGGGTGATCTCGTCGATGGAGGAGGAAAGCTCCTGGGTAGCGCCCGCCACATTCTGGGCGTTGGCGCTGGCCTCGGCGGCCGCTCCGGCCACGGTGCCGGCCCTGTCGCGTGTCTCGTCCGCGGCGGTGCCGACCGACCCGGCGGCATGGGTCAGCCGCGATCCAGCCTCCGTCAGATCGCCGACAATGCCCAGCACCGACTGCTCCAGCGTGTCGGCCATCTGCAGGATGGTCTCCCGACGTTCGGCCTGGCGGCGCTTGTCGGCCTCCTTGCGCTCCGCCTGCAGTTCGCGGCGCTGGCGCTCGTTCTCGCGCAGGGTGGCCACCGCCCGGCTCAGCCGGTCGAGCTCGGTGTTGTGACGGGCCTCGCGCAGGCTGACATCCAGCTCGCCGCCTGCCAGCCCCTCGACCGCGCCGGTGATCCGGTGCAGGGGCCGGGCGATGGAGCGGGCGATCAGCCAACCGGCCAGCAGGGCCAGCAGCAGCAGGAAGCCGACAAGAATGGCCTCGCGCAGGACGGCGGCGGCGAATTCGGCATCAATGTCGTCGATATAGACACCCGTGCCCACCATCCAGTCAAAGGCCGGGATATGGCCGGCATAGCTGAGCTTGGGTACTGGCGGCTGGTCCTCCTCGCGCTGCCAGTCATAGGCGATGAAGCCGCCACCGGAAAAGCCGGCGTCGATCAGATCGGTGACAAAGGCGGTGTCGTTCGCATCGCGCAAATGGCTCAGATTCTGGCCCTCAAGGTCGGGGCGCGGGCCCAGCACCACATTCTTGCCCGTGCGTTCGTACACGAAGAGATATTCGTTGTTGCCATAGCGGATCGCCCGGATCGCCTCGGCCGCACGGGTGCGGGCGGTTTCCTGCGTCATCACCCCGGCCTCGGCCTGGGCGGCATAATGCGCGCCAATCGCCTCGGCGGATTCGACCAGAGAGAGCAGCATCTGCTTGCGGCTGTTCTCCAGCTCCTCGCGTTCGCTCGTTGCCGACTCCAGCGCCAGCGCCAGGATGGCAAGCCCCATGATGGCGATCAACATGCCCAATCGGGCCGAAATGCCGAGCCGTTCCATACCATCCCTCCCCGAACTGACCGATCTGCGGACAAGGGCAGTTTCAAAGCAGAAAGGTTAATGTCAACTGAATCCCGGATCATTCGATTCATGACCGCGCGGGCGCCGGATCCTCGCCGAGATGGCTGCGCGATTTCGACTTTGTTTACCCCTGCAGGCGCAAGCTTGCATCTATGCGGGAGGGGTCAAGCGCGTGGGCGCGCTGCCCCTGGCCCATGCTGGGCAAGCGAGTTGGCCGGGAATGAACACGACCGAAACCTTCGATTTCTCGGAGATTTCCTTTCTGGTGGCGGATTCCAACGCCTATATGCGCGAGCTCACGGTCTCGATGCTGCGCTCGGTCGGCGTGCGCCGCTACTGGGAGGCGGGTGATGCCGCGCAGGCCCTGCGGCAGGTCAAGACCCATGAGGTGGACATCGCCCTTATCGACTGGATGCTCACCCCGGTCGACGGGCTGGAGGCGGTCCGGCAGATCCGCACTTCCCCGCATTCGCCCAACCGGCAGATGACCATCATCATGATGTCGGCCCATACCGAGGAATGGCGCGTCTGCAAGGCCCGCGACACCGGGGTGAACGAGTTCCTGGCCCGGCCGCTTTCGCTGTCGACGCTGGGCAAGCGGCTGGTGCGCTGCCTCGACAGCCCGCGCATGTTCGTGAAATGCGAGAGCTATTTCGGCCCCGATCGCCGGCGCCACACGCCCACTTCGGCCACCAATAAGGGCCGCCGGGTCGAAGATGCGCAGCTCTATGATGCCGATGGCAAGCCTGTCCAGCCGGAAGATGGCGGGACCGAGGGCGGCAAGGACACATCCTGTCTGAAATTCCGAGCAACGGAGGTGGCGTGGTGACAAGTGCACAGAATCCCGGAGCCCGGCACGGCACGGCAAATCGGATCGGTCGCAAGGTCGAATATCTGCCGGCCGATACCCGCGTGAAGGCCAAGCTGCACAGCGGTGCCGGCGTGACGATGGGCGAGATCACGCGCGCCGCCGAGGAAGCGACGGAGAAGATGGCCGATCAGGCGCCAGCCCGGTTCGAGATGTGGATCCAGGATCTGGCCGAGCTTGCGGCCACGGATATGGAGACGCTCGACCGTCAGCCGGCGCTCAGGATGCGGGTCAAGCAGATCGCCCTCGACCTGCGGGCGACCGGGGCCACGGTCGGCTGGCCGGTGGTCTCGATGCTGGCCACCTCGATGTGCATCATTCTGGCCGAACATGCCGAAGCCGTTGCGCGCCCGGAAAAGCTGGCTGCCCTGCTCAAGATCCATGTCAAGGCGCTGCGCCTCGCGGTGCGTCACCCGCGCGAGGGCGTGGATCTCTTCGCCCCCGTTTTTGCCGAGCTCTCCCGCGCCATGGCGCATGTGGTGGGCGAGGATCGCGCCCGCGCGATCTCGGAACGGGTGCAGCGCGATCATGCCGAGCGTTCTGCCGAAAGGGTTGACGAGATCGATACCTCGCTCGGCGGCGGTGGCGATCTGACCGCAGCCCCTGCCGACAGCCTCACCGACCACCAGGACTGAGCGCGGGCGGGGCCGCCCGCAGTCAGGGAGGCGCAGCGGATCGCCTGCGCCGGCCGAGCGCCAGCCCCAGAATATCCGAACGATCGGAAAAGCCGCCTTCACCCGTGGGCGACGGCTTCCTTGAGGCTGGAGAGCGCGGTGGAGACACGCGCCGCCGTCAGATCGGACACGGCCGGCTCTTCGGGGCCGCGGGGAGCGGGCAGGGCCGCAGGGCGGGTGTGCTTGTGCCGCTCGCGCCAGCGTTCGAGCGTGCCGCGCGCCGCCGGCACCGACAGCGAGCGGTAGAGCTTCAACGCTTCCTCGATCACATGGTCAGGCGGATGGCTCTGGCTGCGATAGCTGGCGGTCAGGACGATCAGGTGTTTCAGCTCGCCCTCGGTCAGATCGAGCGCACGGCAGACGATGGCGAGACTGACCCCGCCGCGTTCGCTCATCATGCGGTTGATGATCTCGAAGGGGAGATCGGTGACCGCTGCGATTCCCTTGCCGAAGACAGTAAAGCGGCCCTTGCGGACATGGTCGAACAGGATGTCGAGCCGGGTGAGCGTGCCGGCTGCTGGCGTCTCGATCGGCATGCGCAGGAAACCGCCCTCGGCGATGCCGGGTTGCTCGCCGGAAGCCGCCATCCGTTCGGCCAGCAGGGCGCGGGCGCCGTCATCGAGATCCCAATAGAGCCGGGCTGCCTGATCGGTGTCGAGATCGGGGCGCTTGAGCCAGGGCTCCTGAAAGCTCGGTGTCTTCAGCGCCAGCCGGGCCGCCCGGTCATGGCATTCGCCATCGAAATCGGCGGTGTGATTGTAAAGTAGAGTGAGAACCACCGGCGGGTCGGCGCGATCGAGCAGCCGGATCGAGGCCGAGGCGGGCAGATAGGGTCGCTCGGCCAGCGGGATCAGATAGGGCCGCTGGGCACGGCTCGCGATCTCGACCATCCGCGCCTCGGGCAGCGGCTTGAAGTCACGCAGGATGGGGCCGGCGACCTGCGGGCGATCCTCCAGCATCAGGTCGAGGATCTCCTGCGGCAATTCCACGGCACGGGCGAGCTTTCCGGCCAGGCCGGTGCGCGTATCGAGGGCGGCGGAATCGCGAATGCGCTCCAGCAGCGAATTCACCAGCAGCCGCTTGTCGCCCTCAAGGTCCTCGTCGACCTCGATGAACAGATAGGTAACGCCGCCGTAAAGGGCCGAGGCGAGCCGTTCGTCTGCACGGCAGACCTGGTCGACCATCTGGCCGATCTGGGCGGCCTGGTTGATGTTCATGCGTGCTCCCCTCTCGCCGGACGGCTTATCGGTCGGCGTCGATGATCCCTGCCGACACAGCTTCAGCATCGCATTCCAGACGTCAAGGCCAGGTTAACCCATAAAATGCCGGGGAAACACGCGGGCAGCGCGACCCGCATGCCGATCAACGCCCGGGTGCATTCGCCGCACGGGCTGCATTCGCGCGCGCCCGGCGCTATATGGCGGTTCGAGACCCACATGTGGCGCGCCGCGCCGCCAACCCGATGCCGGAAAAAGACCTTCGAGGACGTTTCGACCCATGGCCCAGTTCACCCTGCCGCAGAATTCGAAGATCACGAAGGGCGAGACGCACAAGGGTGCGGGCGCCGACGCGAAGCGCACGCGAACCTTCAAGGTCTATCGCTGGAACCCCGATGACGGGAAGAACCCGCGCGTCGACAGCTACGAGATCGACCTCGACCAGTGCGGCCCTATGGTTCTCGACGCGCTCATCCACATCAAGAACGATATCGACCCGACGCTGACCTTCCGGCGGTCCTGCCGCGAGGGCATCTGCGGGTCCTGTGCGATGAACATCGACGGCACCAACACGCTGGCCTGCACCAAGGGAATCGACGAGGTGAAGGGGGAGGTGAAGATCTATCCCCTGCCACACATGCCGGTGATCAAGGACCTCGTGCCCGATCTGACGCATGTCTACGCCCAGTATCAGTCGATCAAGCCCTGGCTGGAGACCACCACGCCGGCCCCGACCCGCGAGCGCCGGCAAAGCCCCGAAGAGCGCGAGAAGCTCGACGGCCTTTACGAGTGTATCCTGTGCTTCTGCTGCACGACGAGCTGCCCCAGTTATTGGTGGCAGGGCGAGCGCTATCTGGGCCCGGCCATCCTGCTTCAGGCCTACCGCTTTCTGGCGGACAGCCGGGACGAGGCGACGGGCGAGCGGCTCGATCTGCTGGAGGACCCCTTCAAGCTCTATCGCTGCCATACGATCATGAATTGTGCGAAGGCCTGCCCGAAGGGCCTGAACCCGGCCAAGGCGATTGCCGAAATCAAGAAGATGATGGTCGAGCGCACCATCTGAGGCCGTCCCTCTGGGGGTCGTCCCCCGGATCGCGCCCCCGGATCGCCTCAAAGGATTACACAGACAGATCATGCCGACAGGCGGGCTTGCACCGCCGCGCCTGTGGCGTAAACTCCGGCCTTCGGGCTCGTCC
>CAZPBH010000026.1:12909-13592 GCA_964584645.1 uncultured Rhodospirillales bacterium
GGCGACCTGCGGGCGGGCCGTGATCCTGATCGACGGGCTCGTCCGCGCGGACGGCCGCCAAGGATGGGGTGGGACGATGGTTGATGATGAGGGTGATGACGATCAGGGCGATGCGATCGGCTCGATCGACCAGGTCGCCATCAGCGCCGATGATGCGGGTGCGCGCACGCTGAGCTTTTCGCTCGGCGGGCTCGCCTTCCGCATCCCCGAGAGCAACCCGCAATTCCGGGCGACCCTGCAAAGGCTTCAGGCGCATTACCGGCTTGAGGCGACGGCGGTGGAAAGTGCCCTTGCGGTCGGCCCGGGGGGCACGGCGACCCTAAAGCTGCCTGTGGACAACGCGCTGTGAGCCCATCCGACCGGTCCCTTGTCGGCCTGTTCGACGACCGTGAGCTGCGCGAATCGCGCCTCACCGATTCCGAGCGCCAGTTTGTGGAAAGCTGGCGGATCATCGCGAACAGCGTGTTTCCTGCCCAGCACAGCTTCGCCTACATGTCCTGCCCGATCACCGGCGGCAAACGGGCGATGGAGCGCGCCGAGGCCGAAGGCATGCCCAACCATGTCGTCCTGCGCGAAAAGATGAGCGAGCAGGATTATTACACCGACATCATCGCGCCCAACATTGCCGAGGCGCAGGAGCGCGACACCGCCTACAAGCTGCGCCATCCCGATGAGGCGGTGAT
>CAZPBH010000027.1:0-649 GCA_964584645.1 uncultured Rhodospirillales bacterium
AGGCCTGCCAGCGTGGGCGCCTCGTCATTGGCCGGCAGGGCCAGGGCGGCAACTTGCGGGCTCGCGATGGCGAGGCTGTCGGTGTCGTCAGGCGCCGCCTGCTTCTTGCCAAACAGGCTCATCCTGCGTCCTTTCGCCGGAACGGCACGGCCCTGTCATGGCGCAGCTTCAAGAAGATCACGCATTCCCCCCGGCCCCAGGACTCCTTCAATATTCCTTGCGGCCAACCCGATACACCCTGATCAGGAGTATTCCGTCAAACGCAGCCCCGGTCAAGGCGCGCAAGGTAGATGCCAGCGCACAAGGTTTTCTTTAACCACCCGCGGCTATGATGGGCGATGTGGGGTGTTGCAGGCGAAGTGCCGGCGTCATCGCGCCTTGTCCCTCCGGGCGGGCGCAGGCGGGCGCAGAGCTTGCAGATCGGCTGGTTTCCAGTCCGAACCGAATTGGCTGCAGGGGGTCGGCCCGCATGATCCATCGTCGAATCATGATCCCTCGTCCAACGGGGCTCGCCCTCATGGTCGCCCTCGCCTTCGGCGCGGCCACGCCCGCGCAGGCGATCCCGATCCCGCCGGGCACGCCGGTTCTCCGGAAGACCTCATGGTGGTCGACGGGCTGGTCTGGTGCGGGAAGATAGCCGGCGGAAGAC
>CAZPBH010000027.1:659-1524 GCA_964584645.1 uncultured Rhodospirillales bacterium
GCACGCCGGTTGCGATCCTTGTATGCTTCTCCCAGCCCGGCCCCGGCGGCACCTGCGCCTCCAGCGCCGATGTGGCGGCGATGACAAGCACGATTTCCAGCACCGTCAACGACACCATCCGCGGCATGGCTGATACCATCTCCGCCAAGATGGACGAGCTGGTCACCTCGCTCGAGGACCTCAAGAACGTCCTGACCGGCGCCGTGGTGAAGCAGACAGAAGCCTATGGCCGGATGCGCGATGGCGGTCAGATGGAGCAGTCCAAGCGGGATATCGGCCTCGCCGCGCGGCGCGCCGAGGCGAATTTCGATACCATGGACGCGATCACCCACTGCCAGGGCGGCACGGCGGCGCTGAGTGTGGCTGATGCGCTGATGACGCTCCTGCACGATCCCGCCTGCGTTCAGCTCGTCCACGGCCCCAATGCCGGGCAGACGGGAACCCGCCCCGATCACGGCCTGTCGGGCCTGACCGGCATCGGGCGCACCGAGGCGGTGGCAGCCGCGGTCATCACCAACGCCGATCCAGCCAGCCGGGATGGCAATGATGTCTATATCAATCATCGCTACAACCGCTTCGCCGACGCCTACTGCAATCCGGACAGTTTTGACGGCGACGCGCCGGCGAGCTGCCGGGGCGACCAGCCCGGCGGCATGATGGATGCCGATATCCGCTTCGGCGATACCCTGCTCAACCAGCAGACCCTCGAATTCGGCGCCAGCCAGGAGACGAAGGCAGCCGACGACCTGCTTCTCAACCTGCTGTCGCCCGTCGTTCCCGATCCGGTCAACGCCGATTTCCTGAAGAGCCCGACCGGCCGTGCGACGATCATGGAACGGCGCACGCAGGCAGCGCGCACCAGTGT
>CAZPBH010000027.1:1534-13588 GCA_964584645.1 uncultured Rhodospirillales bacterium
GTGGCCATGGCGGGCCTTTCGATGCTGAAGGAGAACCGGCTGGCCAGTGTTGGCAGCGAAGTTGTCGAGGATATAGGCGTGTCAACACCGGTCACGCTGCCGGCGCGGATCAGCTCGCACCACCTGATGGATGTGTTGATGAGCCGCCGCTACCAACAGGAGGATTGGTGGATCGACATCAACAGCCTGAAGACACCCGCAGCCTGGCGGGAATACCTCTATTCCCTCGCCGTGAGCCAGATGGCGGCATGGCGCGAATTCCAGATGATCGAGGCCCTCGTGGCCCAGAACGCAACCGCTGCCGCGCGCCGGGCCGGGTCCGCCGATGACGCGCCGACGGCGCTGGCCGACTAGGGGAGGGCCGGAGGCATGCAACCACCGCTCGCAGCACATCGCGCACGCCGCCATCGCCTGATCACGATCCTGGCCGTCAGCATGGTTCTCGGCCTGATGGCAGGTCGTCCCGCCCTGGCCACGCCGGGCATGCCGATCAGCTGTTTCTCCCAGCCCGGGCCGGGCGGCTTCTGCGCCGGCAGCGCGGATATCGGCGCCTTCGCCAGCACGGTCTCCACCACGATCATGGATACCATGCGCGGCATGTCCGACACCTGGACCGCCAAGCTCGACGAGTTCATCACCAGCCTGGACGACCTCAAGAACATCCTCTCCGGTGCGGTGGTGAAGCAGACCGAGGCTTTTGGCCGGATGGAGGACGCTGCCCAGATGGAGACGACCAAGCGGGCCATCGGGCAACGCGCCACGCGGGCCGACCGGTCCTTCAACCCCAGGTCAGCGAAGGCGCATTGCGAGACCGGATCAGGGGCGCTGTCGCTTGGCGATGCGGCTGCGGCTCTCGACTATTGCGGCTCGCCGGTCGGGCTCGCCAATCGCGGCCTGCGAGGGCTGACCGAGAATGCCATGCTCGATGTGATGCTGAACATCGACGGGGCGGCACGGGACGGGAATGACCTTTATGTCAACAACCGCTTCACCCGATTTGCCGATCTCTACTGCAACAAGGCCGGCTTCGACGGCCCGGCCCCCGTTGGATGCAACGGCGAAAAGGTGGACGCCGATGTGCGTTTCGGTGACACGCTGCTGAACAACGCGACCCTGAAATCGTCCGGCGACCAGCAGGCGGTCGACGATCTTCTGCTGAACCTGAACGTGCCCAATGTGCCTGATCCGATCTCGGCCGCCGCCTTTGCGGGACCGAGCGCGCGCGATGCCGTGATGAACCGTCGATCGGCCGTCGCTGCCACCAGTGTTTCCAACACCGCGCTGGCCCTGATGAAGGAATTGCGCCTGCCCGTCGCGGATGGGAACTGGGCCATGGAGGCGCGCTATGGCAGCGACTGGCAAGATCATCCGAGCCTCCCCCAGGAGGTGAAGGACCAGCTGGCCGCGGATGCGGAATACGCCCCGATGGTAAGCGAATACGAGATGATGGAAACGCTGCTCTACCGGCGCTACCAGCGCACCGAATGGTGGGTGGAGCGCAACGAGATGAATGAACCGGCAGCCCTTCGCGAGGTCCTGAACATGAACGCCATCGCGCAGATGGTGGCGTGGAAGCAGTTTCAGATGATCGAGCTCTGGGCAGCCATGAATGCCGCCGGATTTGCCCATGAGGGGCACCCGGAGACCACTACGGGTGTCACGGCGCTGGACAACTGATCGATGACGGCGGGCCGCAACGGGATGGAATGTCCGGTGCGGATGGCCCCGGAAGTGAATTGGGGGGTTGGGATATGAAGGATGCAACCAGATTTGCCCGCGGGTCCGGCAGCGCTTCTCTGCCGGCTGGCCTTTGGCCGCGTCGTTCTGAGCAAGGGCGCCCCGGTCTGAGAGCCCCCGGGCTGGGAAGCCTTGGGTTGGGTTTGGGGCTCGCCCTTGTGCTGCTGGCACCCTCGCCAGCGCGGGCCGTGCCGATCAGCGTGCCGACCTGCATGGTGATCCCGGGCTTGTTCTGCGCCGGCAGTGGCGATATCGGCGCGGCGGCGTCAACGATCTCCACCACCCTGATGGATACGGTGCGCGGCGTGACGGATACCATCACCGCGAAACTGGGCGAGGCCACAACCGCGGTGGAAGACGTCAAGAACGTCCTCACCGGCTCCATCGTCAAGCAGACCGAGGCCGTGGGCCGGATGCAGGATGCCTCGCAGATGGAGGAAACCAAGCGGGCGATCGGCGAGGAAGCGGTGGAACTCTCCCAGGAATATGACCGGGAAAGCGCCATCGCCCATTGTGAGGGCGGCACCGGAACCATCATGATCGGGGAAGGTGGCGACCGGCTCGAAAAAGCGGATTGCGGCCCCCCGCCGAGTACCGGCTATACTACCCTCAGCAAGCGCGGCGGGGTCGGCGCGACCGAATGGGCCGTGGTCCGGGTCGTGGGCAATGCCGATCCGGTCTCCAAGGACGGCTCCGACGCCTATCTGAACGCCCGGTTCAACCGGTTCGCCAGCGCCTATTGCGACCCGACCGGCTTTGACGGCACCCTCGATCCTGCCCTCTGCGACGCGAAGGGTGATCGCTTCGTGAACGCCGACATCCGGTTCGGCGATACCCTCTTCAACTCGATGACGCTGGGCGGCGACACCGAGGCAGGCGAGGCGAATGATCATCTTCAGGCCGTCGATGACCTGATCCTGAACCTGGTGGCCCCCACGGTCCCCGACCCGCTCTCCGGCACGCTGGGCGCCACACCCTCTGGTCGCGCGGAGACCATGGCGCGGCGCAGCGACATGGCGCAGGCGAGTGTTTCCGCCACGGTCTTTGCCAGCATGAAGGAATTGCGGACCCCGACCGTCGATCGGGAGGCGCAGCAGGACGATGACAAAGACTGGTTCACGAAGATCGCCAACCCGAGCGTCGAGTTCCCCAAGAAGGTGAGCCAGTATCAGATCTTCGATCTGCTGATGTACCGGCGCTATGCCAAGCCCGACTGGTGGCAGAAGATCTCGAAATTCGACGATGCCTCGACGGTGCGCGAGATGATCAACATGCAGGCGATGAACCACATGCTCTCCTGGAAGCAGTTCCAGATCATCGAGATGATCGTCGCCCAGAACGCCGCCGGCTTCGGACGTGGCAACATCACACCGGATGCCGGTGTGACGGCTCTGGAAGACTGAGCGATGGAACGCGATCCTACCGGTCCCGGCCGGGCGGCACGGCGGCTCGCGGCCCTGCCTGTCCTGCTGGCCTTGAACCTCGGACCCGCGCCTGCGGCTGCGCAGTTCCTCATCCCCGGCCCCTATCCGGTGATCGCCTGCACGACGCTCGTGCCCTTCACCTGCCATGGCAGTGCCGATTGGGGGGCAGCGACCGCGACCATCAGCTCTTCGATCATGGATACCCTGCGCGGCTTCAGCGACATGATCGCCGCCAAGAATGACGAGCTCGTCACCGCCCTGGATGACGTGAAGACCGTTCTGGCCGGCGCCCGGGTCAAGCAGACCGAGGCGATGGGCCGGATGCTGGATGCCGAACAGATGGAGCGGACCAAGCGCCAGATCGGTGAACGGGCGGTGATGGCCGAACAGCGCTTCAGCACCGATACCGCCCTGACGCATTGCCAGACCGGGACGGGGGCGCTCGATCTCGGCGGGGCGATGGAAGGCCTCGAGACCGGCTGTGCCGCCGCCCCGCAGCCGGGCGCGTCGGCCCGCGGCGGGGCCAGCCCGAGGCGGACCATGTCGGCCCGGCCGCTCATGTCCGCAGCGGTTGGCGGGGACGCCCATGGTCTCGCGAACCGTGGGGCCGTGGGCCTGACGGAGGATACGCTCGCCGGCGTGCTTACCAACCGCGACGCCGCCGCCAGCGAGGGCCAGGACCGCTGGATCGCCGCCCGGTTCGACGGCTTTTCCAGCCGCTACTGCAATCCGGAATCCTTCGCCGATTTCGACGCTGGCGAACATGGTGAGCTGTGCAAGAACCTCGCGACAGAGTACATCGACGCCGACATCAAGTTCGGGAACACCCTTCTGTTCAACCGGACCCTGTCCGAGAAGGAGGAGCAGCAGGCCTCCGACGATCTGCTGCTGAACCTGGCAGGCAGCAACGTGCCGGAGCCGATCCCGGCCAGCCTGTTCGGTTCACCGACAACGAGGGCGGCCCTGATGGCACGCCGCTTCGAGGCGGCACACGGTGCCATCGGCACCACCGCCCTGGGGGCCATCAAGGAAATGCGGCTTCCGACGGTGAATCGCGATAACGGGACGGGCTCGTGGATCGACCAGATCGCCGGCAGCACGCCCGTCGGAACGCTGCCCGACAGGATCAGCCTGTATCAGGTTCTCGAAGCGCTGATGTTCACGCGCTACACGACCGAGGACTGGTGGACGGCTGCAGCGAAGCTGGAGGTTCCTGCCATCAAGCGGGAGGTCGTCTACATGATGGCGACCCGGCAGATGCTGGCCTGGAAGCAGTACCAGATGCTGGAACTGCTTGCCGCCCAGAACGCCTCGCATTTCGGGCGCAGCACGGCGACGTCCAGCGCCGGGGTCACGGCGCTGGAGAACTGAGCCGGCCCCCATCGCGGGTTTTTGGCCCGGGCCTTGCATGAGGAACGCCAGCAACGTGCCTCTGTCGGGATCCGGACCTGCCCAAGATGACCATCGGTGCCCTGAACAATGCGATGAGCGGCCTGAGGGTCCACCAGGACCTAATGGATCTTGCCTCGCGCAATGTCTCCAACGTCTCGACCGAGGGCTATTCGCGCAAGACCATCGAGGTCGAGCAGCAATTCGCCTTTGGCCAACCGCTGGGCGTGAAGACCGGCGAGATTGCCCGCCATGTCGATCGCAACCTCCAGCGCGATCTCTGGCGCCAGATCGCAACGGCCGAGTTCCATTCGGTGCGCTCCGGCTATCTCGACCAGATCCAGCAGCTCCACGGCGGCCCCGATTCCGAGACCTCGCTCGCCGCCCGGCTTTCGCAGCTGGGCGACAGCTTCAACGACCTCGCCGCCGACCCCTCGTCGGGAGCGCTGCAGAACGAGGTGATCCGTCGCGCCGAGCTCTGGGCCGCGCAGATGAACAATGTCAGCAACGCCATCCAGAAGACCCGCAACGACGTCCAGTTCGCGATTGCCAACGCCGTCGATGAGGTCAACAACGCGCTGACCAGCATTGCCAAGCTCAACCGCGACATTGCGAGCCTGATCTCCAGCGGCCGATCGGCGGCCGATCTTCAGGACGCCCGCGACCAGCATGTGCAGAAAGTCGCCGAATACATGGACGTGCGCAGCTATGTCCGGGGCGATGGCATGCTCGTGCTCCAGACCAACACCAGCAAGGTTCTGGTCGAGGACTATGTGAACGAACTGAGCTTCAACAGCCGCCCGCTCAGCTACAACAACTTTCATTCAGCCGGGTTCGACATCGGCGTGCATCTGGGCGGCCCGGGCGGTCCCGATCTCAGCGCCGACGGGATCGGTGGCAAGATCGGCGCCCTGATCAACCTGCGCGACAACGATCTGACCCGCCAGCAGGCGCAACTCGACGAGCTGGCGCACAAGACGGCCCTGCGTCTTGAGCAGCAGGGTCTGCAACTCTTCGTCGACGACCGCATCGGTGATCTTCAGCCCTTCGGATCCACACCCGACAGCTATGCCGGGATCGCCAACAATCTGCGGGTCGAGCAGATGATCGTCGACAATCCGAGGCTCGTACGCGATGGCTTCGCCCCGGCCGGCCCGCCGCCGCATTCGGCGCCGGCTGCAGCTGTGGGCGCCGATCTCGGTGATGCGAGCCTGATCCTGAATATCGTGGCGCACGCCTTCGGCGCCGAAGAGGCACCCAATATTGCCCATTCCATGACCTTCCGCACCACCGGTCTCGGGCCAGCCGGTGCCGGGTACAGCACCGATTTGCCGGCTGACGCCTCGGTCCTTGAATTCGCACGCCTTCTGGTCGGCCATCAGGCCGGCGAAAGGCGGCTGAGCCTGGAGCGCTCGGAGAGCGAAGGCATCTATCGGGATACCCTCAAGCGACGCCAGCAGGACGCCACCAGCGTCGATCTGGACGACGAGATGGCGATGATGATCCGCTATCAGCAAGCCTACAGCGCTTCGGCACGGATGGTGCAGACCGTGCGCGACATGTTCACCCAGTTGCTGAACGCGACCTGAGCGGCGCGTTGAGATCCATCGGAGCGGCGAGACCATGACCAGCATCTCTACCGTCGGCCAACAGGAATACATGCAGGCCCTGCTGCAACGGGTCCGCGGCGATCTGTTCCGGACCCAGGAGCAGGTCACCACAGGCAAGAAGGCGGGGGATTTTGCCGGGCTCGGCGCCGATCCGGGGGTCCGCTCGATGTCGATGCGGGCCCAGCTCTCCCGGCTTGATTCCTACACCTCGATCATCAACCGCGTGGAAGCGCGCGCCGGCGTGATGGACAAGGCGATCACCGGTATCAACGACGCCGCGCGCGATGTGCGCACGACCATGCTCGGCCTGCCGCGGATCAATGTTCCCCCGCCGGTCGAGCAGGTCAGGACCGCCGCGCAGAAGGCCCTGGAGACAGTGGTGGGACGCCTGAACACCACCTTCGAGGACCGCTACATCTTCAGCGCCAGCGACATCTCCAACGAACCCATCGACGACGTGGCGCTTCTGCACAATGAGGCGATCACCCAGATCAACGCCTATACCTCAGGTGCCGCCACCGGCGCCCAGGTTCTGGCCAACATGAACGCGCTGACCCTGGGTCAGATGGGGTATTCCGCGGCCCTTTCGGCCGGTACGACGCAGGACACAAGGGTCATGATCGACCAGTCGGTGGAGATCGACTACACCCTCCGCGCCGATGAGCAGGGCTTTCAGGATATCCTGAAAGGGCTCGCGCTGCTGGCCAACATCCAGTACGAACCCGGCCGGCCCGATGATTACTGGGCCATCTATGACGGCGCGGTGGACCTGCTGGACCGGGGCACCCGGGCGATGGACGGCAAGCTCGGCGAAATGGGCAGTCTGCGCAATCAGATGGAGGAAATCGCGATCACTCATGAGCAGAGCCGGCTGATCATCGACAAGGGCATTTCCGACGTCGAGGATGTCGATATCGCTCAGGCGGTCACGGATGTGAACAACCTCCAGCTTCAGCTCGAAGCCAGCTATCGCGCGCTGGCGCAGCTCCAGAACTTCAATCTCATGAACTATCTGTAGGCCGCTTCGGGGCGCCGCCCTCGAGCGGGCGGTCTTCAGGGGCTGGCCTGCTCGACCCGGCGTTTGGGGCTTGAAGCGGCGCGCCTGGTGCTGTCGACGGGGCGCTGCGTCTCGCCGGCCGCGTTGATGGGCACCTCTGACCAGGCAAATTCTGCCGCTGCCACGGGCTGAAATCCCTTCGCGCCAAGCTTGTGCAGGGTCCCGTTGAAACAGGGGGCGCTCGCGAAACCCCATTGGGCGAATTTGGCGGCGGCCCTCTGCTGGGCCGGGCCATCGACATGGGTCGCGTAGACGGCTTGCGGCTTGAGGTTCGCAAGCACCAGCTGAAGATCGCCTTCCTGACCGTGACCCGAGGATTCCAGCGGCGCCTCGCCGGCCAGAACCAGCTCGGCACCTGAGGCGATGAGCGCCCGCAGAAAGGCGCGATTGCTCCTGCCGCCCTTCTCGCGCAGGGCGCGACCGATCACCATGAGATCATCCTTGCCAATCGTGAACCGCGCGTCAGGATCGCCGGTCAGCGCCTTCATGAGCGGCGCCTTGGGCTCGGCATATTGGCCCGTCGCAAGAATGAACCGGTCCGCCGGAAGCGGGTTCGCCCCCGCTTCCTGACCGGCCCGCTCCTCGACGAAGCGAACTTCCCGCCCCGCCAGTTTCGACCAGTCAAAGCCCACCTTGCGGCTGGCATGGAGGGTCTCCAGTAATGTTCCGCCCTCAACGCCGAAGATCAGCGGGCCGTTGCCGGGCCGCGCCTCGGCTGCTGCCTTCACGATATCAGCGATCCGCTCCTGATAATGGCCGAACACGCCGACCACGGTGCGCTGGTTCGGGTGGGCACGAAAGATATCGGCATAGGCCGCGCGCACCTCGGCCTCCTCGCGGGTCATGCCATCCTTGCCGACGCCGGAAGCATCGATCAGCACCGTGCCGACCCCTTCCTCGCCGGCGCTGCCAAGACGGTCCAGATCCGTCGTCGGCCCCACAAGGGCAGTCTGGTCCACCTTGATGTCGCCGCTGTGAAAGTGCCAGGGCGCTTCACCGCCCTCAGGCCGCATCAGGAACCCGAAGGCGCCCCCGATGGAGTGGGTCACGCTGACCGGCTCGATCTCCAGCCCGCCAAGCTTCAGCCGATCACCGGGCGCGAGGGCGCGCATCGCCGGTGGCGCGCGACCCCCGATCCGGGCGCAATCCTGTTCCATCAGGGCAAGCGCCATCGGCGACCCATGGACCGTCGGCATGGCTCCGACCTGCAGGGCCAGCGAACCCATATGATCGTCATGGCCATGGGTGAGCAGCACGTCGCTGACCAGCGGCGGAGTGCCGTCGGCATCGGTGAAAAGCGGCGCAAGATCGACCGCACCGCCCTCATGGCCGCTCTCCGGGTGAAAGGCGAAGGTGCGCCCCGCATCCACCAGGACACCGCCCACCTGGCCCTTCCTGACAACAAGATAGGCGTGGGCATTGCCACCATGCAGCCAGGGCGCCGCCGGGCTCCCGCCCACAGGGAGCCAGTAGAAGCCGTCGCCGGAAGCGAGAAGCGCCTCCCGCAGCCCGGCCTTGATCTTTTCCGGGGACGGCGAATGGCTGTCCTCAGGGGGCGTTTCGGTCATCTCTCCCGGCTCGCCCCATGATCAGAGTTCGTGATCGTGGACACGCTCGCCATCATCGGGCTCGAGCGCGATCCAGGCATCGAGAACGCGCATCAGCCGCATGGCACGTTCCTCTTCCGGGATCCCCGCATCATCATAGTGCGGCAGAGCGCGCACCAGCACCTCCAGCTCGGCCATGGGAAGGTTGAGGCGGTCGGCATGCGGATGTGCACGCTCCAGCGCCCGGGCCAGCGCCTGCGGGTCGTCGAGGCCCAGTCGATCCTGATCCCCTCCGCCCCGGATTATGGCGCGCCCCCCTCGGCCTCGAGCCGCAGGATGTCGGTCTGCAGGCTGCCGGCGAGCCCGAGGAGCCGGTCGAGCGCGGCGAGCTTCTGATCGGGCTTTTCCCGTTCCGCCAGGGCAACTTCGTGCAGCTGGGCGCGATTGCGGGCGAGCATGGCCGCCATGGGATCGCTCTCGCCTGCCGCCGAGGCAAGCTGGTCGAGAGGCGGACGCCCGATACCCTCCAGAAACTGCTCGATACGTGTATCGAGCCGGCCGAGGAGACCCCGAATCTCGCCAAGCCGGTCGTCGAGGACCTGCGGTTGCGAAGCGTCTTCCGCATCGGCAAGGGCCCGGATCCGGTCGAGCAAGGCCAGCACTTCGGCGCTGCGGGCTTCCGTGGCGACCCAGCCCTGTCCCTCGAATACCTCACTCACGGTTCAGTCTCCTCCCGAAGGCGCCGGAGCGCTGCCGCGCGTCGCCGGCGTCTGGCGCTTGAGTTCGACGGTCATTGGCTTGCCCTGCACGGCGTTGACCTTCTTTTCCATGTCGTGCACGTCGCTGTAGACATTGCTGTCGACAGCAAAGCGGATGTCCTTCTTGTGGCGGGTGGCGGCCACCGTCAGCTCCCCCGGCGTCAGCGGCTGATCGATCATGACATAGGTTCGCTTGGCCGAAATCCCCTGCGAGGAGCGGAGTTCGAGCGCATAGGCATGGTCGATGTCGATGCCGGAATCCCGCGGAAGGGTCATTTCCTTCTTGTCGTCGGTCATCAGGGTGAGGGTCTTGTCGGAAATATCGGTGACCGCGGCCAGCGATCCCTTCATGATCCGTTCCTTGACCTTGCCGCCCTTGCCGCGCTGCACGAGGTCCTGATTGATGATGATGCGGTCGTCCTGGGCGAGATCGATCGGACCGCGCAGGCTTTCGAACGGAACGCTCTTGCCAAGCTCACCCTCCTGCTTCAACCGCGCGCGGATTTCTGCGTTCACCACGCTCGCCTCCTTGTGGGTCCGGGTCAGGAACACGTTGTTCCTGGCCGCCTGCGCCACGGTCGAAGGCTCTTTCTTGTCGCGCATCTCGTGCAACATGCGCTCCACGCCTTCCTCGACGAGGGTCTGGCGGGTGCTGTCGGCGTTCTCGCACCAGGCGATGCTGCCCTGCTGATCGTAATGGCCCATCCCTTTGGCGATCTCGCCGTCGCGGATGGCCATGCCGGCCTGCTGCTGCTGGGCATCCTTCTGCCGGAAGATGCGGCTGAGCCGGGAGGTCACCTCGGGATGCGCTTTCTGGAGAACGCGAAACGGCTCGCCCGCCGTCTCCGGCGCGATCTGCTTTTCATCGCCGATCAGAACGAGCTTGGCGCCGGCGCTGCGGCATCCCTCCATCAGGGTCAGCATGTCCCGGCTGCCGATCAGGCCGGCCTCGTCCACCAGCACCACGCCCCCCTTGGGAATGCGTGACTGGCCGTTCTGTTCCTGCCGGATCAGGGTCTTGAGGTCGATGCCGGGGGCGCCGATGTCCCCCGACAGCTCGGCCGTGATCTGCTGCGAGAGGGCGGTGCCGAGAACATTGTCCCGACTGCCGCCTTGCGCCGCGGCGTAGGCGTCGGCCAGCCCCTTTAGAATGCGTGATTTGCCCGAGCCCGGTGGTCCAGACAGCATGGCCAGACCGTAAGGCTCGAGCAGCTCCTGCATCGCAGCTTCGTGCTCAGGCGAAGGTTCCCACAGGTTCTCGACAAAGGCTTGTGTAGTCGAGGCAACCACCTGCGGGTTCAGCTGATGGCCGGTGCGGTCCGCCACCATGTCGGCGGCATCCGCCATGATGGCTTCCTCGCACGCCGCCATCTCGGGCGTCGAGTAGAAGGGCTTGCCCTGACTGTCGCTGAAGCTGACAAGCCGGGGATTGTCCCGCGCCAGCTCCGCATCGAGTTCATGGCCGAGCGTGCGGCCGTCATGCCCGCCCAGCAGCTTGAGCTGGGCCAGCAAGTCGTCACGGGTGAAGGTGCTTGTCGTCCTGGCGAGGTCGGCCGCGACGAGATCGACCGCCACCGTGCCGAGGCCGGGCCCGGCGGCGCCGGATGTCGCAGGAACTGCATCAGCGGGCGGCATGTCGTCTCCCCCAAACCCCAACCTTGTGGGGAGGGTAGAGGGGGAGCCGCGGACTGGCAACCGCGTAATTTTGCAGAGTTGGAAGGGCTCAGGCCCGGGTACGGGACAGCGGAGCGGTGGCACCTTCGAGCCAGGCAAGCTCGGCATCATCGAGATCATGGCGATAAAGGTGCAGGATGCGCGCATGATAGGCGTCGATCCAGGCCCGCTCAGCCTCATCCAGCAAGGTGAGGTCGATGAGCCGCTGGTCGATGGGCGCCAGCGTCAGGGTCTCGAAACCCAGCAGTTCGCGCTCAACCCCTGCGGGAGGGTGCGCAACAGGCTGGACCGTCACCAGGCTCTCGATCCTGATGCCATAGGCGCCGGTGCGGTAATAGCCGGGCTCGTTGGACAGGACCATCCCCACCTCGAGCTCGGCACCACCCACGCCCTTGCCGATGCGCTGCGGCCCCTCGTGCACCGACAGGAAGCTGCCGACGCCGTGCCCGGTCCCGTGATCATAGTCCAGTCCCGCATGCCAGAGCGGCATCCGAGCGAGCACATCGAGCTGCGCGCCCTTCGTGCCCTTGGGAAAAACGGCCGTGGCGAGCGCGACATGGCCCTTCAGCACGAGGGTGAAGTGGCGGCGCATCTCGTCGGTCGGCGCACCCACAGGTATCGTGCGGGTCACATCGGTCGTGCCATCATGGTACTGGCCGCCGCTGTCGACGAGATAAAGCTCGCCCGCCGCCAGCCGCCGGACGGTCGCCGGCGATGTACGATAGTGGACGATGGCCCCGTTCGGCCCGGTGCCCGAAATCGTCTCGAAGCTCGGCGTCACGAAAAGCGGCTCGTCCCGGCGGAAGGCGAGCAAGGTTGCCGCCGCCTCCATCTCATCAGGCGGCACACCCCCGGCGA
>CAZPBH010000028.1:0-3586 GCA_964584645.1 uncultured Rhodospirillales bacterium
GGGCGCCGACCCCGTCGCCTTTCGCCGGGAGAGGCTGCAAGCCCATCCGCGCCATCTGAAGGTGCTGGAGACGGTGGCCGAGATGGCCGGCTGGGGTCGCGAACTGCCGGCCGGCCGCGGGCTGGGCGTCGCGATCCATGAAAGCTTCCATTCGATCTGCGGGCAGGTGGCCGAGGTCGAGGTGGGCGAGGACGGCCGCATCCGCGTGCCACGGGTCTGGTGCGCCATCGATTGCGGGCGCGCGATCAACCCCGACATCATCGCCCAGCAGATGGAATCCGGTATCATCTACGGCCTGACGGCGGCCCTCTACGGGCAGATCACCCTGCGGGACGGCGCGGTCGAGGAAAGGAACTTCGACAGCTACCGCATGGTGACCCTGGCCGAGGCACCGCTGGTGGAAACCATCGCCATCTCCGGCAATCCGGCCGATATCGGCGGGGTGGGCGAGCCCGGCACACCGCCCATCGGCGCCGCGGTGGTCAATGCTGTGCATGCGGCGACCGGCGTGCGGCTGCGCGACTTCCCCATCGCCGACAAGCTCCCCGAGGCGATCCGCACCGGCAGCCTCACCCCCGAGGCGCGCCGGCAGGCGGGCTGAAGCCAACCCCTCCGGCATTCGGCGCCGGGGCCCCCATATCGGGATCGTCGTCCCAAGCCAGAGCAGGAGTTGACCGATGCCGCGTGAGGCCCTGAACCCCCCGACCCTGATGTCCTCGCAGCCCTACGGCTATTCGCAGGTCATCACCACCACCGGGACGCGCACCATCCATTGTGCCGGGCAAACGAGCATCGACCGCGAGGGCAACATCCTGGCCCCCGGCGATGCCGTCGGGCAGATCGCCAAGGCGCTCGACAATTGCCGGCTGGCGCTGGAAGAAGCTGGCGCGGCCCCGAAGGATGTGGCGCGCATGACCATCTATCTGGTCGACCATGACCCCGCCAACATGGAAGCGCTGTCGAAACTGCTGCACGCGTTCTTCGGCGATGTGCCGCCGGCGGCGAACAGCGTGATCGGCGTCCAGCGGCTGGCGATCCCGGGCCTGCTGGCCGAGATCGAGGTGACGGCGGTCCTCGATTAGGCGACGACCTGGGATCAGGGGACGACCTCGGCCGGCTTCGTCAGCAGCGCCCAGAAATTGTCGCTGGTCGGCAGCCGCCAGCTGAGCCCGAAGCGGACCTGGAACCCCTCCTCCTCGGCCATGCGGCGCAGGCTCGCCGGCGTGAAATAGTTGCAATGGTCGGGAAACCGGAAGCCGCACCACGCTTCCCCGCCGATCCGACGGTTCAGGCTGCCATAATGGGGCACCTTGACGATCGCCACCCCGCCGGGGGCCAGCACCCGGAAGCTCTCGCGGAGCACGGGGCGCGGGTGCAGCTCGTGCTCCAGATAGCTGCGCAGGGTGATCGCGGTGAAATGGGCGTCGGGAAAGCCCTGCAGCCCCTCAAGGCTCGGCTTGTTGACGAGCACCCCGCCCCGTGCGGCGAAATCGGGGTGCGGGTTGGCCGCGATCCGGGCCGAGACCTCAAGCCCGATCGGCTGGAAGGCCGCATCCAGCTTCGCCAGCTGGCCGCCATCGCCACTGCCGAGGTCCAGCACCCGGCCCGGCCGGGCATGGCGGCGGAGCAGCTCCGGCATGGTCTTGCGCGGCAGCAGGCGCATCCGCGCCCGGGTGAGCCTCGAGAAGCTGCGGGCGACCGGACGCTGGGCGTCACGCCGTGCGGCCTCGGCCGTGGCGGTCTGTTCCCATGCCATCGCGCTGGTCAGCGCGGCATAATCCGGTGCCTGCGCCAGATAGACGAAGCCGCAATCCTCGCACTGCACGAGCGGCCATTCGTCGGGGCCGAGAGCGAGCCGCCGGCGCCCCTCGCTGGCGCAATGCGGACAGGCCCGGTGGACGATGGCACTGGCGGGCAGGGACGGGGCGGCTGCGTCGGCAAGGGTCATGGGCGCGGAGCTTGGGCCAGCAGGGGGCGCGGTTCAAGGTTCATCAGCCCGCACAGGCCCGACAGGTCGGGATCGCCGGGTCAAGCTGCAGGCGGCCCGGCTCGATGGGCTCCTCACAGCGCACGCAATACCCCCACGCGCCCGCGTCGAGCCGGGCCAGCGCCGCATCAATGCGGGCCCGTTCCTGCTGTCGCCGGGTCTCGGTCGCCTTTGCCATGGCCTGCATCTGCAGGGCATCGACCCGGCTGACCCGGCCGACCGCCTGCTGATCCAGTTCGACCGGCCGGCGGCTTGCCGTGGAACTCGCACTGATCTCGTCGAGCTCGCCCTTGCGCGCCTCCAGGCGGGCGCGTGCCTCGTCTTCCTTCATGGGCGCAAGGGTAGGCCATGTGCCCGAACCCTGCCAAAAAGTTCTGGGATGGAAACAATTTGTTCTGTCCGGGAACGACACGGGCGGATTGTCGCACGCGCGCCGGGCCCCACCTAGCTGGGCGCTTGGCACATTCACCAGCTTCACTGGAAGAGGTTTCTCCATGCGTAATCTGACCCTTGCCGCCGCGGCGGCCTTCGCCTTCACCTTCGTGATCGACCCCGCCATCGCGCAGGGCCCGCCGACCGACGCTCCGGGCAAGATCCTGCCGGCCTCGGAGATCCCTTCGGGCACCTTCACGCTGGACGGCCCGCACACCAATGTCGTCTTCAAGGTCGATCATCTGGGCTTTGCGCCCTATTACGGCCGCTTCGACACCATCGCCGGTACCATCGACCTGAACACCGAGGATCTGGCGGCGTCGACGGTCAACGTGACGATCCAGGCGGCCAGCGCCTCGACCTCTTCCGAAGAGCTGAACGGTCACCTCAAGAGCCCGATGTGGTTCAATGTGGCCGAGTTTCCGGAAATCACCTTCACCTCGACCAGCGTCGAGCCGACCGGCGACACGACGGCGAAGGTCATGGGCGATCTGACGCTTCTCGGCACCACCAGGCCGGTGACGCTGGATGTCACCTTCACCGGCGCCGGCATGAACCCGTTCCTTGAGGTGTTCGCCATCGGCTTTCAGGCCGAGACCACCATCAAGCGCTCCGAATTCGGCATAAACACCTTCATCCCCGCCATCGGCGATGAGGTGACGCTGATCATCGGCGCCGAAGCCAACAAGAAGGACGGCTGAGGCCGCTCGTTCGGGATCGGGCGCGAGGCCGATGAGCACGCACGCGACCCGCTATTCGATTGTGGCGATCGTCCTGCACTGGGCGATCGCCCTTTCGATCATCGGGCTGATCGGGATGGGGCTCTGGATGACCCGGATGGAGCCCGGCAGTGCCCTGCAGTTCGAGCTCTACCAATGGCACAAATCGGTCGGCATCACGGTGCTGGCCCTGTCGCTGATCCGCCTCGGCTGGCGGCTGACCCATCCGGCACCGGCCCTGCCGGCGCAGATGCCGCGCTGGGAAAGAACCATCGCCGGCGCCACGCACTGGGTGTTCTATGCGCTGATGATCGGCCTGCCGCTGACCGGCTGGGCGATGGTTTCGGCCTCGCCCTGGGGGATCCCGACCGTGCTCTACGGCCTTATTCCCTTCCCCCACATCCCCTGGCTGGAAGCGGTGGAGAACAAGCAGGCGGTCGAGCATGAC
>CAZPBH010000028.1:3596-10416 GCA_964584645.1 uncultured Rhodospirillales bacterium
TGACTTCAAGCTCGCCCATCGCTGGCTGGGCTGGGGGGCAGCTGCGCTGATCGCGCTCCATGTCGGGGCTGCGCTGCGTCACCATGTTCTGGTGCGCGATGATGTGCTGCGGCGCATGGTGCCCGGTCTGCCCCATCTGCCGCGCATCAGCACCGCCAACCGCAGCGAGACGAAGCAGGAGACCCCTTCATGATCCGACTTCCGGCCACGGCCCTTGCCGCCCTGTTCCTGCTCATCCCGCCGGCGCTTGCCGCCGAATGGCAGATCCGTCAGGCCGAGACGGTGCTGAGCTTTGAGGGCACCCAGACCGGCACCACCTTCACCGGTCGCTTCAACAGCTGGGAGGCGGCCATCGACTTTGATCCCGCCAATCCCGAAGCAGCCGAGATCAGGGTCACGGTCGACATGGACAGCGCCCGCACCGGCGATGCCCAGCGCGACAGCGCGCTGCCCGGCGAGGCGTGGTTCGATGTCGCCAACCACCCGCAGGCGGTATTCGAGGCTTCGGGCGCCGAGGCCACCGAGGACGGCTTCGCGGCGACCGGCACGCTGACGATCAAGGGCACGTCCCGGGACATCACGATCCCCTTCACGCTGGAGATCGAGGACAACGTCGCCCGCGCCGAGGGGGTGGTGGTGCTGGACCGCACCGAATTTGATGTCGGCACCGGGCAATGGGCCACCGGCCAATGGGTCGGAACGGAAGTGACCGTGCGCTTCGAGGTCGTGGCCGACAGGGGCGCGTAAGGCGGCCGGGTCGGCGCTTGCGCTGGAGCGGATCGGCCTGGCCGGCCTTGGCTCACCATGGGCTCATGGGACAACCCCCTGAAAACGATCCACCGGATCGTTTCTTTCCCTGAGCAATTCGCGCCCAGGCTCACCTGCGGCCTGTTCGGCCTTGGCTGACCAAGGGCTCATGGGACAACCCTGCGGGTCTTGAGCAATTCGCGCCCAGGCTCGCCCGCGGCCTGTTCGGCCTTGGCTCGCCAAGGGCTCATTGACCACCTGCTCAAAAACAGTCCACTGGACTGTTTTTGAGCAGGTGGTGGAGCCAAGGGGAGTCGAACCCCTGACCTCAGCAGTGCGATTGCTGCGCTCTCCCAACTGAGCTATGGCCCCGGTAGCCCCGCGTTATGCGATGGCCGCAGCAGGGCTGTCAAGCGCCGCGCCGGGCCCTGCCCGAACGGCTGGACAAAGGCGGTTGCCGCCCTCTAGGCTCGCCCGCGCCAGAACAGGGGTTCCCCCCAATCTGCCGCCGTCCGCGCACCATCCCTTGCCCAGAGACTGGCTTCGCCCATGGATGTGATCATCATTCCGCTTCTGCAGCTCGCGCAGCTTGCCATCCAGATCTATGTCTGGATCATCATCGCCGAGGTGGTGATGAGCTGGCTGGTCGCCTTCGGCGTTGCGAATACCGGCAATCCGGTCGTCTACCGCATCGGCTCCACCCTGCACCGGCTGACCGAACCGGTGCTGGGCCGCATCCGGCGGGTGATGCCTGATCTGGGCGGGATCGACCTTTCCCCTCTTGTGGCGATCTTCGGGCTCTATTTCCTGGAGCTCATGCTGGCCCGGCTGATGTTCAACATCGCCTGAGCGGATCAGGCCTCATGACGACCACCACCCGGCTCATCGACGGCAAGGCCGAGGCCGCCACCCTGCGCGAAGGCGTGCGCGCGGGTGTGGCCCGTCTTGCCACCGCAACCGGGCGCCAGCCGGGGCTGGCGGTCGTGCTGGTCGGGGAGGATCCGGCCAGCCAGGTTTATGTCCGCAACAAGATCCGGGCCACGGAAGCCGCCGGGATGGCAAGCTTCCCCCACCGCCTGCCTGCCGATATCAGCGAGGTCGAGCTCGCCCGGCTGCTCGACGATCTGGCGGCCGACCCGGCGGTGCACGGCATCCTGCTGCAATTGCCGCTTCCGGGTGATCTGGACGAGGAGGCGCTGGTCGAACGCATCCCCCCGGAAAAGGATGTCGACGGGCTGACCCCCAGCAGCCTCGGCCGGCTGATGGTCGGGCGTCCCGGATTGGTGCCCTGCACGCCGCAGGGGGCGTTGCATCTTGTCCGCAAGGCGCTGGGGCGCGATCTGGCCGGGCGTCAGGCGCTGGTGATCGGGCGTTCGGTCCTGTTCGGCAAGCCGATGGGCCAGCTTTTGCTGCAGGCGGATTGCACGGTCACCCAGGCCCATTCCCGCTCGGCCGACCTGCCGGCGCTGGCGCGCGGAGCCGAGATTCTCGTGGTCGCCGTCGGGCGTCCCGGGCTGGTGCGCGGCGACTGGGTGCGCGAAGGCGCCTGCGTGATCGATGTCGGCATCAACCGCGTCGGTGCGGCCGATGGTACGACCCGTCTGGTGGGCGATGTCGCAGCGGAAGAGGTGATGGGACGCGCGGCCTGGCTGACCCCGGTCCCGGGCGGGGTGGGCCCGATGACCGTCGCCTGGCTGATGGCCAACACCCTGCGCGCCGCTGCCTGGCAGCTGGGGCGTCCCGATCTCGCCGATCCTGTGCTGGAAGAGAGCCTGCCCGGCGGATCAGCCTGAGCGCGCAGCGCTCTCATCGCCCTCGATGGTGGCAAGAAAGGCCCGTTCGAGCGTCGCCTCGCCGCTGCGCTGACGCAGCGCCTCGGGAGGGCCGGTGAACAGCAGCCGCCCCTGATGGATAAGGGCGATCTCATCGCAGAGCTCATCCATATCGGCCAGAATGTGCGAACTCAGAAACACCGTATGGCCCTGATCGGCATAGGCCGCCAGCGCCTGTTTCAGCCGGATGCGCGAACGCGGGTCGAGCCCGCTCATCGGCTCGTCCAGCATCAGCAGCGGCCGCCGGGTGAGGAGCGTAGCCGTCAGGGCCGCCTTCTGCCCCATGCCCTTGGAATAGGTCGTGACCCGCCGCCGCAGCACATCGGGGTCGAGATCAAGCTCGGCGGCGAGCGTGCGGGCGGCCTCGCGGTCCGTCTTCAGGCCATAGGCCGACTGGGTGAGCTCGATGAACTCCATCCCCGTCAGATAGGCGGAAGGCTGGAACTGCTCCGGCAGGTAGACAAGATTGCGCCGGCTTTCTGCGCGCTGATGATCGATCCCGAACAGCTGGATCCTGCCCTCATGGGTGGCGATCAGATCGAGCACCGACTTGATGAAGGTCGTCTTGCCAGCCCCGTTGAGGCCGATCAGCCCGACGATCTGACCGGGCTGGATGGTCAGGTCCACGCCATGAAGCACGGTGCGCCGGCCATAGCGCGTCACCAGGCCATGAGCGCTCAGCGGTGCGACAGCCGAGGCCGGCTGTTCCACGCTCATCGGTCGATATCGGCCGAGGGGGGCATCGGCTGAACGGCTTCGCGCGCCGGAACAAAGCCTTCGCGCAACCGATTGCGCCGCGGCTCGAGCGTCTGGTTGGGCCGCAAGGTGGCACTGAAACCCCGCGGCTCGCCCTCCGGCGTCCAGAACACGGCCACGCCATCGGGCGAGATGGCCGTGACCGCGACCTCGTCATCGGGCCGGTCGCTGGCGATGGCACGGTCATTGGCCCAGACCGACCAGTTGTCGGGCCCGACATAGATCAGCGCGCCAAGGAACAGGTTCGGCACCGGCTGCGGCCCGGTGATACGCGGCAGCGGCACCTCCTCGTCGCCCGGCTGCGGCTCCTCGATCACCGGCTCGGGCGGCCGTTCCGCAAGCGCGCGTTCGATGCGCTGTGCTTCGATTTCGGGCACCAGCAGGCTGAGCCCGGCGAAGCCCGGGCGGCCCTCATCGGCCAGCCGCGCCTCGATCAGCGCACGCTCGGCCTGCGCTTCAGGATCGGGTTCCTCCTCGTCCTGCGCAGCAAGCGGCAAAGGCAGGACGAGTGCGAGCAGCAGGACGCCGAGGACGAACCGGCCGATCATGACCCACGCCCCTGGGTCACGATCTGCATGGTCGTCCAGTCGAGCGTGATCTGGGCATTCACGAGAGCAGGACGTTCCGGCCGACGGACGGGATCATCGCCGATCCGACGCCATTGCGTTTCGATCCGCTCGACCGCGCTCTCAACGCCGAAGCTGACCCGGTCCAGCTCCATCTGTCGCACCGACACATGGCCCGGCAGCCCGACCGCGAACGCATCGAGGAAATCGAAGATATCCGCGTCGGAAAGCGCACTGATCTGCAGCTCGATGGGGGTGGAGAGCAGCTGGGCGTCGATGTCGCGGCGGGTAGGGACCTCGACCGCCACCGGCTCGCCGAACTCATAGGTAAGCTCGTTGAGCCTCTCAGCATTGGCCAGTTCGGTCAGCAGGGCGGCGGCATCGCTCTGGGCCTTGGGGGTCAGGAAACCGCGCGCCTCGATCTTGCGATAGATCGAGAGCTGTTCGCGCACGAAGCTGGTATCGCCCCGCAATTCGCGGATCGCACTGACCTTGCGGTTGTTCTCCGCGATCAGCCTGTCATTGCGCTCACGCAGCCTTTCGCTTTCGGAAATCAGCCAGTAAACCAGCCCGCCGATGACCGCCAGCACCGCGACCAGGATTCCGAGCGAGGGGCCCACCCGCTTCATGACCGGATTCATTTCCGCGAGATCGAGGTTCATGCCGGGCCCTCCACACGGAAATCGGCGGTCACGAAATCGGGCATCCGCCGCGGGTCGGCATCGAAGGCGAGGCCCGCCGTCCCGACGAGTCGCTCGCCATCGCCTGTGTTGAACGGCGCCCGTGTCATGGAAACCCCGTAATCGGGCAATCCGGTGCTGAGCGCCTCGATGAAGGCATCGAAGCGGGCGCGCACCTCATCCCGGCTGGTGAACGGGCCACTCAGCCGGACCGTCATGCGCAGACTGGCGATGGTGCCTGCCGCCGGCGCCTCTTCCTCGTCGCGGTTGCGCCGGCGGCTGCGCGGCTCATCCTCGCGCCCAGCATAGAGCTCGGCCGGCGACAGGGGCGGGCCGTTGACCTCGACGCGCAGGTTTTCAACGATCATGCCGGGCTGCAGCGCCCTTGCCGTGGCGCCCAGCAAGGGGCGATAGGAGGGCTCGGCCTCGACCAGCCCCGAGAAGCCGCTGAGCGCCGCCTCGACCCGCTCCGGCGCCACTTCCAGCGTTCCGACCTCGCCCTCGATCTCCTGGCGCTGGATCTCGAGCTGCCGGTTCTGGTTCTCCAGCTCCCGATTGTCCTGCGCAAGGGCATTGTTGCCGACCCAGGTCAGCGCGGCCGCGGCCAGCCCGGCCAGCGCCAGCAGGATCGAGGCGACATTGGCCAGCTTCGGCACCATCGCCGTGAGCCGGGCCTGACGCATCTGCGGGGTGTCGATGGAAAGGGTGGGCGCAGCCCGCTGTGCCTGCCAGGCGGCGTAGAGGATGTCGGAGAAGCCATCCTGCTCGTCTGCGACCTCATCCAGATCGAGCAGCGAGGCGGCCTCGGCCGGGCTCATGCTGGTGAGGTTCTTGATACGAAGGCGCCGCGGGTCGAGAGCGGCACAGACCTGCGGTTCGGCCAGCACCAGCAGGCTCACCCGGTCGGCATCGCTGACCGACAGGCGGCGCAGATAGCTGATGGTGGAGGCGAATTCGCGCTCGATGTTCTCGACCAGCTCCTCGGTCGAGGAATCGGCCTCCAGCGATGGGGTCAGACGGGTGAAGACGAGACGACCTCCATGGATGATCGTCTGGCGGAAACCGCTGCAGCGCTGGCGGGTGAGCAGGAGTTGCCAATTCCGCGCGCCATCCGCTGGCGAGGACGTCGCCCTGGCGCCTTGCGCGCCCGAACCTTCTGCCCTTGTGGCCTCGAGCGCGGCCGCGAGGCCGACGGCTTCCACCGGCAGCAGCGAGACCGAGTCCACCGGGTTGGACGCCTTGGCGAAAAGGTCGAACCAGGCCTGCAATCCCTCCGTCACCGGGGCAGCCACGAACATGTAGCGCATGTCGTTGCGGCCGGCATCCTCGCGCTGCGGCAGGGGCAGGGCGCCGGTGAGGTTGTCCTCGGGGAAGGTCAGGGCGAGCTTGCGCTTGACCACCTTGCCGCGATCGATCACCGAGACGTTCGGCAGGTCGGTTTCGCGATAATGCTGCTCCAGCACGTCGATGACGACATGCAGCGGGGTCGAGGGTGCGGAGGCCAGCGTCTCCATCAACGCCTCGCTCGCCTCCGGTGTCGGGGCAGGGGCGAAGACACGCCGCCTCACCTCGCGGCCGATCACATGGGCGAGCACCACGCCCTCATCGCCGACAAGGGCCACAAAGCGCTTGCGTGCGAAGCCCAGCCGCTGCAGCGGCAGGCGGTCGGTCAGGCTGGCAAGGCTGGTGACGTTCATCGGCAGGTCACCTCACGCATGGGGGCCGGTTGGCAAAGCGGCACCCGATCACAGGGGCAGATCAGCAAAGCTGTCATAGACCGGTCCCAGCACCGCGAGGATGATCCAGGCCATGACGCCGCCGATCAGCAGGGTCAGCACGGGCTGGATCGAGCCGATCATGTTGTTGACCGATTCCTCCACGTCCCGATCATAGAAATACGACACATTCTCCAGCGTATCCATCAGATTGCCGGTTTCCTCGCCAATCTTGACCATACGGATGACCAGGCTCGGGAATTCGCCGCTGGAGCGGAGCGCGTTGGTGAGCGAGCTGCCGCTTTCCACCATGTCGCGCACCAGCCCGATCGAGGTGTCCAGCGCGCGATTGGCGACGACCTTGCGGGCGGTCGAGATGCACTGCAGCACGCCGATGCCGCTCTGGAACATCACCGCGAAGAAATGGCTGAAGCGCGAGAGCGCGATCTTGCGCATCGTCTCCCCGACCGCGGGGATCCGGTAGAGATAGTAATCGAGGATATAGGCCGCCGCATCGTTGCTGG
>CAZPBH010000028.1:10426-13569 GCA_964584645.1 uncultured Rhodospirillales bacterium
CTGGCATAGAGCAGCCGGACAACGACACCCACCACGATCGGGGCGCCGATCACCACCCACCAGTAATCCCGCACGAAGTCCGAGGTCGCGATCAGGGCGGTGGTCTGCGGCGGCAATTCCTGCCCGATCGAGGCCAGGAACCCGGCGAGCTGGGGCACGAGGAAGATCATCATCCCCATCACCAGCGCCATCGACACCACAAAGATGAAGGCGGGATATTGCAGGGCCCGGCGGATGCGCTTCTGCATGGCCTCGGTCCATTTCAGATGCCGCACCAGATGGCTGAAGCTCTCGGCCATGTTGCCGGTCTGCTCGCCGGCCCCGATCAGGCCGGTGAACACCCCATCGAAGGTACGCGGGTGCTTGGCCAGCGCCTCGGAGAGCAGCTTGCCATTGCCGACATCCTGAACGACCTCGCTCAGCACGTCGCGCAGCTTGATCGACTCGGTCGCCTCACGGATGTCGTTGAGACTGTCGAGGATGGGCACCCCCACCCGTTCAAGCTGTTCCAGATGCACGCACATCTCGACCAGATCGCGCAGGCTGATCGGCTTGGCGAGGATCGCCGCCAGCTTTGAATCGGCCATCGGGGCGCCTTCGACCAGGTCGAGGCCGGCCTGCTGCAGGCGGTAATAAAGATCGGTCTCGTTGACCGCGCTCATCGTGCCGCGCAGGGTACGCCCGGCATTGTTGACGGCGCGGTAGCGGAAGGTTGGCATCGCTCGGCTTTACAGGCGGTCGGTCAGGTTGACGGTATCGATCAGTTCCTCCAGCGAGGTCTCGCCCGCCAGCACCTTGGCGGCGCCGTCCTCGGCCATGGTGCGGAAGCCGACCTTGCGCACGATGTCGAACATCTGCCCGCGCGTGCCACCCGTGGCCACAACCTCATCCAGATCCGGCAGGAAGGGCAGGATCTCCACGATGGCTGTCCGACCGCGATAGCCGGTGTTGCGGCATCGCTCACACCCCACAGGCTCGTAGATCGGGGTGGGTTCGTCCGGCTCGACGCCCAGGATGCGCGCGGCCCGTTCGTCGATCCGTGCGGGGCGCTTGCATGAGGGGCAGAGCCTGCGCAGCAGACGCTGGGCCATCACCAGAATGATGTTGCCGGCCAGCATGTGCCGTTGCAGCCCGAGATCGACGAGACGGTTGATCGCCCCGAAACTGTCATTGGTGTGCAGCGTGGTGAACACCTGGTGGCCGGTCATCGCCGCCCGCAGCGCCATGGTGGCGGTGGCCTCGTCGCGCACCTCGCCGACGAACACGATATCCGGATCCTGCCGCAGGATCGAGCGTACGCCCTCGGCAAAGCCCATCCCGCCCGCATCGCGCACATCCGACTGACGCAGCAGCGGGATCTGGTATTCGACCGGCTCTTCCAGCGTCATGATGTTGACGTCGATGGAATTGAGGTAGTGCAGCATCGAATAGAGCGTGGTCGTCTTGCCCGAGCCGGTCGGGCCTGTGACGATGATGATCCCCTCCGGCCGGCGCAGCAGCTTCTTGAGCAGGTCGACCGTGCCGAGATCATAGCCGAGCTGTTCCAGCGGCACGAGGCTCTTGGCCTTGTCGAGCACACGGATGACGATGTTCTCGCCATGCACGGTCGGGTGGGTGGCGACACGGAAATCGACCTCGCGCGCGCCGATGTTGAAGGTGAAGCGTCCGTCCTGCGGGTTGCGGGTCTCGGCGATGTTCATGTCGCTCATGATCTTGAGCCGCACACAGATCGAGGCCCAGTAATCCTTGTGGAAGGTGCGGATCTGGGTCATCACGCCGTCGAGCCGGTAGCGCAGGCGCACGAACATGCTCTCCGGCTCGAAATGGAGGTCGGAGGCGCCGAGCTTGATGGCGTCCAGAATGATCGCGTTGACCAGCCGCACGGTCGGGTTGACGAAGCCCTCCTGCCCGGTGGTGATGCTGGCAACCGAGACATCGCCTTCCTCGATTTCCCGCAGCAGGCCGTCGATCGACATCTCGTAGCCGTAATAGCTGTCGATCGCCTCGAGGATCTCGGTCTCGCTGACGACCTGGGGGACGATCTCGTAGCCCCGGGGCAGAAAGCGCCGCACCTGATCGATGGCCAGGACGTTATAGACGTCGGCCATGGCGACCTGGACCGTCTCCTTGTCGTCGTTCACGGCGACGGCAAGGATCTTGTGCCGTTCGGCAACCTCGCGCGGGATCCGGCGCACCAGATCGGCATCCAGCACGGAATGCTTGAAGTCGAAGCGGTCGAGCCCGCTGGTCTCGGCCAGCTGGGCGGCCAGCGTGTTCTCGGTGATGAAGCCGAGTTCGACCAGAACCTCGCCCAGCATCTGGCCGCTGCGCTTCTGCTCCAGCAGAGCGACGTCGAGCTGGTCGGCCGAAATCAGCCCGGCACCGACCAGCCGCTCACCCATACGCTGCTTGCCGGCGCTGTCGGACGTCTCTGCACGTGGCTCATCAGGAGCGGTCAGGGTCATGGTGTGACGATCCCGGATCAGGCCGACCGGCCAGAGGTGACCGGCGGAGGCTTCGAATCATACATGAATCGGGCGATTTTGCGAAACGCGCGACGGCTTACCGTGCATCTGCCGGCATCAGCTTGTCCACACCCGCGCCGGCAAGGCTCTGCATGCGCGCCCGGATCGCACCGACCGGCAACCGGTCGGCCCCGCGTTCCAGCGCCAGACCGTAATAGTAGTGGGCCTCCGTGGCCTGGCCCAGCCGATCATGGGCGGTGGCGGCATTGAACAGATGGACGGGATTGCCGGGCTGCAGGCTTGCTGCCCGCTCGAAGGCCGGAGCCGCGGCGGCCGGATCACCGGCGCGGATCGCCGCAAAGCCAAACTGGGCAAGCACAGCCGGATGGTCGGGGTACAGGCGGCGGAGCCCCTCCAGGCTGGCGCGCGCGGTCTCGGGCGGCAGGCTCTCATGCAGGGGGAGCCAGCCATCCAGAACCTCCGAGGCACGCGCCCCGGCTTCGTGAGCGCGGCCATAGGCCTCATGCGCGCGCAGATATTCGCCTTCCGCGGCAAGGGTGCGCGCAAGAGCGAGGACAAGCTCGGGGCGATCCTCGGGCAGGTCGGGGCGCGGCAGCACCTCGGGTGCCGGGATCGGCTGCACTTCGGGTGCCGGCATTGGCAGGGCCGGCCGGGGCC
>CAZPBH010000029.1:0-13264 GCA_964584645.1 uncultured Rhodospirillales bacterium
GAGGTCGGGTGGTGCGGGTAAAGCCACCTCATCACCGGCCGAACAGGAGAAGGCCGCCGAAACGGCGTCCATCCCGGTGCCGTTGAAAGTGCCGGAACTTCCGGCTCTGGCTGGCGGTGAAATCGCGCGGTTGCGTGCGGTTCGCGAGGAGCTGATGCAGCTGCGCCGGACCCTTCTGGAAGGGTGATCCGGGCCCGGCATTGACCGACCGGCTGTCCGGGCGGGAGCCTGCGACCTCAGGAGTTCAGCCTCGCTGGCGTCGGGGCAGGACGCTTGTCTCCCCCGGTTCGAACTTGCCGTGCCATTGCCAGGGGGTGAAGCGGATTTCCTGGCTTGTGATCTCCAGCAGGTTCAGACCCGGAGGTTCCCCGCGCGTTCGTGTCGAGAGCGTCGTACCGGCCCCAATGGCATAGGTGCGACGATCCCCGACGTCGAAGGGGGCGGCGAAATGGGTATGGATATGCCCGGTCAGGACGGCATCGACGCCCGCGGCCACCAGCAGCTCCAGCGCCCGCTTGCCGCCACGTGTCGGCGTCGGGAAGGGGGCATCCGACACCGGGGCGAGAGGATGATGGCACAGCACGATCCGGCAGGCATCCATCTGGCAGCCCTGCAGGACATCCAGCGCATGGCGCAGCTGGCGGCGGCGCACCGCACCCAGTGACCAGTCGAGGCGCCATTGCATGCCGCGTGCGGTGTTCAGGGTCAGGGCACAGAGCCCGTCATCGTGGAAGATCTGCTGATCATGCGGCCCGAAATAGCGCTCGAACCGCCCGAACGGCCGTGTGGCCCGCGCCGGCAGGTTGAGCAGCGGCGTGTCATGATTGCCGGGTGCGAGCGCCACAGGCCGGTCGAGTTGCCGGAAAAAGGCCTGGGCGGCGGCGAATTCGCGGCGTTTGCCACGCTGGGTGATATCGCCCGTGACGGCGACAAGATTCGGGGCAAGGGCGCTCAGGGTCTCCTGAAGCGGCCGCATCAGCGCCGGGTCATGGGCGCCGAAATGCACATCCGACAGATGCGCAATTCTAAGGGCCTTGTCAGAGGGGCGGCTCAACACGCGTCCCCGAGGCTCAGAACCTGAAGGCTGTCGGCTGCAAGGGCGATGTCGATCCGGCCCCCCGCATCGACCGGCTCGCCATCGACGAAGGCCGTCAACGGGCGCGGGCCGCGCACCCTTGCCCGCTTGCAAGGATGGTTCTCGACCAGAGGATGGTCACGCCACCGCTCGGCAAGGGCGCTGGCGAGGAAGCTCAGCTGCTCAAGCCCTTCCGCACCATGGATCAGGGCGCAGTCGAGCTGGTCCACGGGCAGGGTCGCGCCCTTTTCGGGTTCAAGCAGGGCATCTATTCCGATCGGTGAGAAAATTGCTGCAGCACCCCGGCAGGGCGGTCCCCCATCGGCGCTCAGGCTCAGCAGATCGTTCGAGAGTTCCGCGAAGGCCGCAAGGGATGTCCTGAAGACTTCCCTGAGGCTTGCCAGCCCGTCGTCGCGCCACCGCTCGCGCGCGGTCGCCGCTGTTGCGGGAAAACCGATGGCGGCCGACAGCAGGAAAAGATGGTTGTTGAGAGAGCCGGTCGGCACCGTGCAGGGGCGCGCCTCGGCGATCTGCCCGATGATCTCGGCAATCGAGCGGTCTCCATAGAGCCGGCGCGCCAGCATGTTCATCGTACCGCAGGGAAGGGGTACCAGATAAGCGCCGGTTCCGGCCATTTGCTGGGCGACCGTCCGGATCGTGCCATCACCGCCGGCCACAAGGACAAGCCTCTCTGGCCCCAGATCCTCGCGAAGCATCTGCGCCTCAAGCTGGTCGATGGCGATGATGCGATCCAGCGAGAAATCGAGATCGTGACGGGACGACAAGGCCTCCACGCAGGCCTGAACCCCCTGGCCGTCGCCCGAGCGTTCGTTGACGACAAGTCTCGTTTCAGGGCGTTCGCGTGTAAGCGCTGTCATGGAGGATTTGTGCTCTGTCGGGGTGCCGCTCATCTCGGCAGCAAGAAGCCGGAAAACGGGGGCTTATGCCCGTTTCCCGGCAGCGTCATTTCCGAGCTGGATCAGTAGCCGTCGTCCATCTCGTCGGCAGCGTCCTCCATCGCGTCGGAAGCTTCTTCCGCGCTGTCACGAAGGTCATCGCCGGTTTTTTCCATCGCATCGGCCGTGTCTTCGGCCGCCTCGTCCATTCTTTCCCCGAGCTGCTGTCCGGGTCCGCGATCCTGTTCACAGGCCGCGAGAGCCAGGGGAAGGGCAGCGAGAATGCCCAGAAGGTGAATGCGCTTGATCATGGTTCACCCCATGCGTCTGTTGTGGAGATCAGTAGGGTGCCCGACCTCGTACGGCCGAGGATACCGCCGCAACGAGGAAGAGGATCAGAAAGATGACGAAAAGAATCTGTGCAATCGAAGCCGAGGCAGCAGCAATGCCACCGAATCCGAAGACGCCGGCAATGATCGCAAGTACCAGAAATGTCAAAGCCCAACCGAGCATGGTGTCCTCCTTGGGTTGTGTTATTACAGGCTGATCCAGTAACGCGCCGCGATCAGTCAAGTTCCTTCAGACGACCAGAAATATGCCAAGCGTTACAAGAAAGGGCGCGATGAGACCCAGAATGAGCAGCACCCCGTCGCGGTTGACGAAGGCCAGCCCGATGAGCGTGATGCCCAAAGCCGGTGGGCCCGCGCCGAAAGGCACGAAAGCCCCGATGAACATCGCCAGGCCCAGCAGGATGCACAGGAACGCCATCAGGCGGTCGAGGATCGGGCCGAACACGATCTGCAACCTCGGCACGACGATGCCGTCGATCCATTCCGCAGCCCGGTGCAGCCGGGGCAGTCCCTTTCGCGCCTGATCGGCGGTGATCGAGCGGCTTGTGATCCATCGCGGAACCCAGATGCGCCGGCTTCCGAACACGATCTGGGCACAGAACAGAACAAGCAGGGTGCTGGTGAAATAGGGCACCCCCGGAAGCGCCCCTATCGGGGAGAGGGTGATGAGGCCGATGGCGGCGATAACGGGCCCGAAACTGCGTCGGCCGAGCGCCTCGAGTCCATCGTCGAGGGTGAGACCTTCATCGCCGATGCGTTGCTCGAGCTTTTCCACGACCTCGGCCATGTTGTGCGGAGGGTGCTCGTCCTCCTTGTCTCCATCGGTCGAGCGGATATCAGCCGTCTGACTTCCCGATCCATCCATCAAGATCTCCCACCCCTTATGGCAAGGGGGCCGCACGAAAAGCCCGAGGGCTGTGGACCCCCGGACTTTCCAGGCAGCGAAGCTTCACTCAGCTGGCGTCGTCGTCCCTGTAGTCCGGCGCCGATTCCAGATCAGCCTTGTTGGCGCCGAGCATGAAGCGCTGACCCGTATGGTTCAGGAGGCTCGCATCGATCGCCACTTCCCGCTCGTTCATCCCGAGCATGCCCTGGTCGATCCCCAGCACGAGGAAGCTGACCGTACCGTCGGCCATGATCACGAGATCGTTGATCGAGATGTCCTGACCTTCGATTTCCATGGGGATCTCGTTCCCCACCAGATCATCGATGGTCGTTTCCCAGACATCGAGATTGTCATCACCGCCATAGGTGGCGCCGACGATATCGAGATCCTTGTCGGTCGAGGCCACGCGCACGGTCAGCTCGTTGTCATCACCGACGCGGGCGATCTCGACGGCGTTGAACGAGATGATCTTTTCCTCGCCGATCCAGTTGAACGGCCCGCCGCCCTTCACGATCAGGCTCGCGCGCATGTTCTGGCCGTCGATCACGATGTCATGGACCTCGCCGATCTCCTCTGCGTCGGCGTTGGTCACGCGCGCGCCCTTGAGGTCATTGCCGCTGAAGCCGTTGAGCGAGACGAGGGTGACCTGCTGCGCCGAGAGTTTTGCGCTGCTGTCGCCCTGCATGGTGTTCTGCGCCTGCGTGGCATCCGGCTCGCCGCTACCGTAGGTCGTGCTGCTGTCGCCGGGGGCCTTCATTTCGCGGCGATCCTCGGCGTCGAGCTGATGCTGCCGGGTTTCCTGCTGCTGGGTTCCATAGCCTGAGGCAAGGGCGCTGCCGGTGATGATAAGGCCGGCGACCAGTGTCACGGCTGTTGTCGCAAGTAATGTGTTTCGCATGATTGCTTCTCCTGAGCAGTGGTATCTCTGTATAGCGTCGCAGTTTCACTTAGCTGTCTGCGCTAATCCGCGATCGCGTCGACGGTATAACGACCTGCGAAAGCCAGGGTTCCCGCTCCTGGATCACATACCGGCTGAAATTTACAGAAATTCGGGATCGGGCTTTTTTCGGAACCGCATCCTGTTCCGGTCGTTTGCTGGCTGGTTGTTGCCGCAACGGCGATAGTCGTCCCGCACAACTTGCCGTGCTGAACCGAGGAGGAAGCATGAACGAAGATATCTGGAAAGGCCGCTGGCATGAAGCCAAGGGCAAGATCCGTGAGAACTGGGGCAAGCTCACCGATGATGAGCTTGAGCAGACGAAGGGCAACGCTGAACAGGTCGAGGGGCTTCTTCAGAAGCACTATGGCCTCAGCAAGGAAGAAGCCAAAAAGAAGGTTTCCGAATTGTCCGGCTGAGGGCTGAGACCCTTGCAGATCAAGGCTGCGGGGAAAGCGGAAACATCCCCCGTCGAAATTTTTGAAACAGATGGAAAGGAGTGACCATCATGCGAAAGAACTTGCTGGCCGGAACGGTCCTTGGAGCCTTTGCGCTTGCGGGTGCCGAAGCGAACGCTCAGGCGATGGGCGAAATCGAGTGGGCGCGCGGCTATGAGGCCGACAAGCAGAGCTTCAATGCGCTGCTGGCCGAGCGCTATGCCGCCCTGTCGGTCTTCGAGGCCGACGAGATGAACGACGATGAGGATGCACGCCTCTTTGCCTCCAAGGGCTTCAATGCCATGGAAGGGGAAAAGGTCATGCCCGTGAAGGTCGGGGAGTACGACATCGAGGATCGGAGCGTCCGCAACACCCTGATGGACGCCCGCGCGGCGTTGATCGACCTGAAGGGCATGGAAGGCATGGAGCGTGCGGCGCGTCCGCTGGCCATCGCCCAGACCGCGTTCGACTGCTGGGTCGAGCAGGAAGAGGAAGGCTATCAGGAAGATGACATCCGCGCCTGCCGTGGCGTCTTCTATGACTACATGGATCTGGCCATGGACGCCTTTCCGCAGGCCGACGCGGTCACGATGGCTGAAACCCGGCCGGAGACCGCACGCGGTGTGGGCTATACGACTGTCTATTTCGAGTTCGACAGCGCGAAGCTGACCGATCAGGCCCGCAATGTCCTTGAGGATGTGGCGGAATCGGCCGAACTTTTCGACATCTCGGAACTGCGGGTCTTCGGCCATACCGACCGCGTCGGCTCGATGAACTACAACAAGGAGCTGAGCCAGGAACGCGCGCAAACGGTCCGTCAGGCGCTGATGGAGGAAGGTCTCGCCCGGGTTGATATCGGCGAGGTGATCGTGGCTGGCCGCGGCGAAACCCAGCCGGCGGTCGCAACCGGTGATGGCGTGCGCGAGCCGCTGAACCGGCGCGTCAATGTCTCCTTCGTCGGGACGACCGATATCGCGAATATCGAACAGGCGCGCATGGAAAATGTGAGCACGGAGCGGCAGCAGAAGCCGATGCAGTAACGCCCCGCTTCTGGGCAAAAGGGAAAGGGCCGGGACATCTCCCGGCCCTTTTTCCATGCAGCAGGGTTGGCGCGCAGAACCGGCCTATCCCGCATCACCGCTGCGCGTCTGGCCCTTTCGCGAGAAGGGCGCTCTGGGACGATTCGGCCAGATGGGGGCGGTGGAAGAACAACGCCCGGCCTATGGCGATCTTCACCGCATCCGTCGTGAACGGCTTGGTGATCAGAAAGGCCGGCTCCGGCCGTTCGCCGCTCAACAGTCGCTCGGGATAGGCGGTGATGAAGATGACCGGAACCTCGAAGGCGCCCAGAATGTCGTTGACGGCATCGATGCCGGAACTGCCATCGGCCAGCCGGATATCGGCAAGCACGAGCCCCGGACGCTGGGCATGGGCCAGCGTCACCGCGGCCTCGGCCGTATCGGCAACGCCGGTGACGTTATGGCCAAGCTCGCCCGCAATCCGCTCCAGATCGAGGGCGATGATCGGCTCGTCCTCGATGATCAGGATATCGGTCTGCTCCATCGCGTCGAGCTCTTCATGCGCTTCGTCGATCAGCCCCGCCACCTCAACCGGCGTGCGTTCGAGGATGAGCGAGATATCCTCAAGCGGGAAGCCCTCCGTCACCGACAGCAGAAGCGCCTGCCGCGCCTCCGGCACGATCTGTCGCAGATGATGTTGGGCGCTGCGTTCGCGTTCCGCCTCGTTCACGGCCTGGCTGGGCGCCGGCCCCTCGGCTTCCCAGGCGTCATGCAGTCTCTTGAACAGGACCAGCCTGATACCGGCCAGGTCGAGATCGCCCGGGCTTGCCGCGAGGTCGCGCAAAACATCGGCCACCAGGGCGTCACCCCGCGGCTGACTTCCGCACAGGGCCCGCGCATGTCGGCGCAGATAGGGCAGCTCGGCCGCGATGGCTGCGGCTTGGGGGCTTGTCGCCATGACCTTCCTCATGAGGTTGAACACAGGTTAACAGAACCGGTAACCCGGCCGGGCGCGAAGGGTTCCAAAATATCCGGAACCTTCTGCTGTCCATGACGTTGAGGTGTCGGGATGGGGTGTCATGCATAGGGGATGCAAGACCAGATGACGATTGATCAGGGACCGTGGCACGTGAAAGGCGGCAAATCTTCAAACGGAAGCGGGACGGACAAGCTCCCCGAGAGCGAGGATGCCCGCGACCAGCGTCACGCAACGCGCGAGCAGTGGATGCGTGAACAGCTGCGTCAGATCTATGACGAGGTGCTGCACGAGCCCCTGCCGGCCGATCTGCAGGCCCTGCTGGACCGGTTCGAAGATGAGCCTGCTGGCGACAAGGCCTCAACAGCGCAGGCCAGCAGGTCAGACAAGGACGATCATGCCGGATAAATCCTCGAATGCTTTCAAGGAGGAGATGGTCGCCTGCATTCCGGACATCCGGGCCTTTGCGCGTTCGCTGACCGGACGTGCGGCCCAGGCCGACGATCTCGTTCAGGAAACGCTCCTCAAGGCCTGGTCGGCGCGCGACCGGTTCGAGGCCGGCACCAACATGCGGGCCTGGCTGTTCACGATCCTGCGCAACACCTTCTATTCGGGCCGGCGCAAGGCGGGTCGCGAGGTCGAGGATCCGGAGGGAACGATCAGCGGGCGACTGGCGGTGCCGGCCGACCACATCCACAAGCTGGAGCTGCATGAATTCCGGCGCGCGTTGCTGTCCCTTCCGGTCGACCAGCGTGAGGCGCTGATCCTGATCTCCGCCAGCGGCTTCAGCCATGAGGAAGCCGCACGGATCATGGGATGCGCGGTCGGTACCATCAAGAGCCGGGTCGCCCGGGCCCGGCGCACGCTGGAAGCCATGGTGGAAGATGACGAACTGCCCGATCTGCACCCTCAAGGGTCGGCGCAATCGGCCTTCGACGATGTGATCGAGGAAGGCCGGGTTATCGCCGGCGACGACTGATCCCACCTCTTGAAGGGCCAGGAGACCCCGTCCCGGCGGCACCACGCACCACGAGATCCACGCCTGAGCTGATATCAGTTTCATGACGCAACTCAGCGGCTTGCGCTGGCGATTGGCTGGCACCCTGGCGCTGGCACTTCTGCCGGTGGCGCTGCTGGGTGTTGTCGCGGGCGCCCTCTCGCTTGTCGCGCGGGTCGAGGATCAGCGCGAGAATTTCGTGATGCGGGCGCTGGAGATTGCGGATCAGGAATCGCTGCTCTTCGAAAACATCCTCAACATGCTGGCGACCCTTTCCGACCAGCCGAGCATCCTGGCTGCACAGGATGGCGTGTGCGCCCAGACGCTGGGTACGGCCATGGGGCGCATGGCCGATCTCTCCTCGCTGGAGGTCCTCGATGCCGAGGGCCAGACCGTGTGTGTGCGCGGAGAACCGCTCTCCCGCTCGGCCGAACGCGCCTGGTTCAATGAATTGGGGGGAGGGCAGGCCCGCGCCATCTCCGGCTATGCGGGTAGCGCCGAGGACGATCATGGCAGGATCGTGCTGGCCACCGCGATCCGGTCGGAGAACGAGTTTCGCGGCGCGCTCGCCGGGACAGTCTCCACCCGCCGCCTTGCCCGGCTGGCGCGCGAGATCTCGCTCGAGGAAGGGGGGCGGGCCGATCTTCTGGACGCCGACAGCGCGTTTCTTTCGGCTGCAGCCGACGAACTGCCCGTCATGGCGCTGCCCGAGAGCTATTTTCGGACCGTGGAATCCGCGCGCGCCCGCAACGGGCCGCTGGATGTGTTTCTGGCCCGGTCGGAAGCGGGGGAGGAGCGCCTCTATGCGCTGACCCCAATGCTGCCTGGTGGTGAGCTTTTCCTGATGCTCTCCCGGCCGGCGCCGAGCGCCATCGAGGGCGGCACACCCGGCATCTGGCTGCAGATCGCCATCCCCTTCCTGCTTTGGGGCATCGGCGTGATGGCGGCATGGCTGGCGACCGACAGGCTCGTCTTGCGCTGGGTGCGCCGCCAGCGCCGCCTCGTCCGGCGGTTTCAGAGGCAGGAATGGAACGCGACCGCCGATGCACGCGGCGCGCCGCAGGAGTTCCGCGAACTTTTCGGCGGCCTCACCGAACTGGCCCATGACATCGCGGAGCGGGAGCAGGACCTGCGCACCACGCTCGCGGAGAAGAACCTGCTGATCAAGGAGATCCACCACCGGGTCAAGAACAACCTGCAGATCATCACGAGCCTGCTGAACCTGCAGGGCCAGCAGGCCTCCGATGAAGGGGAACGCCGGATCCTCAGTGATGCGCAGGGGCGCATCAACGCGCTCGCCCTCGTCCACAACGCGCTCTATGAGACCGAGGGGCTGGAGCGGGTCGAACTCACAGGCTTCCTTACCCGCCTTGCCGGTCATCTGGCCGATCTGGCGACAACACAGGAACGCCGGGTCGCGGTACGGGTGGACTGTCCGACCCTGCTGGTCAACGCCGACCGGGCGATCCCGCTGGCGCTGATCACCAGCGAAGCGGTGACCAACTGCATCCAGCACGGGCTGCGGGATGTGGCGGAGGGCGTGATCACCATCAGTGTCACCCCCAACGCCATGGAGCCGACACGCCATGACATCATGATCCGCGACAATGGCGGCCATGATGGCCATTCCGAATTGCTGGCCGAGCCAGCGGGTCCGCCAGAGCGCACCCGGGTCGGGATCGGCATGGCGCTGATGCGCAGCTTCGCGCGCCAGCTCGCGGGCTATCTGGAGATCGGCGATCCGGGCGGGGAGATGTTCGTCGCCGTGCGTCAGGCCCGGCTCGACGAACCTGGCTGAGCCCCGGGCAGGGCCTTGTGGGGATGAAGCCTTTGGGGGGAACCTCAGGCGACCGGGGGGCGTTTCGTGGTGAGACCACCATGAAACAGGAGACACGAATGACAGCCCATTTCCTGACGATGCTCACCTTCCTGGCGGCCCTGATGCTGGGTGCGTGCAACACGGTCGAGGGGGCCGGCGAGGATGTCGAAGCGGCCGGCGATGCCATCGACAACACCGCCGAGGAAAACACGCCCTATTGAGGGTCACATCGGGGTTCCCCGGTCCGGCCCTGACCGGGCCGGGACCTCGTTCCCCAAGGATTTCTCCGGCTGGATTGCGGGGCCGGCATGAGCATGTGGGACATGAGCATGCGGGATGGTCGGAGCGGCGGGATTCGAACCCACGACCTCTTGCGCCCCATGCAAGTGCGCTACCAGGCTGCGCTACGCTCCGACGCCGCGGACCGTAGGGCGACCCGAGCCCTGCGGTCAAGCACCGCTCGCGGATGGTTGATCGGCGCGGCCGGAAGGGGCACATGCGCAGCGCCATGACGATGACGCGCCTGCCCGACGATCAACCCCTGATGGTCTATGTCACCTGCAGTGACGAGGCCGAGGCACGGGCTCTGGCCGAAGCCGTCATCCCGACCCGGCTGGCGGCCTGCGCCAACATCCTGATGCCCGTGCGCTCGCTCTATCTGTGGGAGGGCAAGCTGGCCGACGAGGCGGAGACGGTGCTGGTGCTCAAGACACGGGCGGGCCGGTTCGAGGAGCTGAAATCGGCGCTCGTTCAGGCCCATAGCTATGACACACCCTGCATCGTCGCCTGGCCGCTGGCGGCCGGTCACCCGGCCTTCCTCTCCTGGGTCATCGAGGAAACCAGCGGCGAGAGGGCCCCGAGCGGCTATCAGATCTGAGCCGGACGCTCGATGGAGCGGGTCACCCGCAAGCCGAACCTGCCTCCGCTCGGGCGGCTGCAGTCATGACATGACGCTGGTTCGATGGTTCTGTCAGCTCGGAACCTGCGCCAGCGCCTGATCGAGATCGGCGATGATGTCGCCCACATCCTCGATCCCGACCGAAAGCCGCACGACATCCGGGCCGGCCCCGGCCCCTTCCAGCTGCTCCGGTGGCAGCTGGCTGTGGGTGGTCGAGGCCGGATGGATGATGAGCGAGCGGGTGTCGCCGATATTCGCCAGATGGCTGAACAGCTCAACACTCTCGACCAGCTTGCGCCCGGCCTCATAGCCGCCCTTGAGCCCGAAGGTGAAGACCGCCCCGGTCCCGTCACCCGCGTATTTCGCAGCAAGCGCGCGATAGGGGCTGTCCTCCAGCCCTGCATGCATCACCCAGGTGACCTTGTCATGGGTGCTCAGATGCCGGGCCACGGCGAGCGCGTTGGCGCTGTGCCGGGCCATGCGCAGGGCCACCGTCTCGATGCCGGTCAGGGTCAGGAAGGCGTTCATCGGCGCCTGACTCGGCCCCAGATCGCGCAGCCCCACCGCATGGGCGTGGAAGGTGAAGGCGGCCGGGCCGAAGGCTTCATGGAATTTCAGCCCGTGATAGCCGGGGTCGGGCTCCGCCAGGGCTGGAAACTTGCCGGAAGCTGTCCAGTCGAACCGGCCGGAATCGACGATGGCACCGCCGATGGAATTGCCATGGCCGGCGAGGAACTTCGTCGTCGAATGCACGACGAGGGTGGCTCCCCATTCGATCGGTCGGCACAGGATGGGTGTCGCCAGCGTGTTGTCGACGATCAGGGGCACCCGGGCTTCCTCGGCGATCCGGGCGATGGCCTCGATATCGCTGACGACCCCGCCCGGATTGGCGATGCTCTCGATGAACAGGGCGCGGGTGCGCTCGGTGATCGCTCGCCGGAACTCGTCCAGATCATGGCCGTCGACAAAGCTCGTCTTCCACCCAAAGGCCCGCGGGAAGGAGTTGGCGAGCTGGTTGAGCGTACCGCCATAGAGCTTGCGCGAGGCCACGATCTCGTCCCCCGGCTGCATCAGCGCGAAAAAGGCCAGCATCTGGGCCGCATGGCCGCTGGCGGTGCAGGTGGCTCCGGCCCCACCTTCCAGATCGGCAAGCCGGGCCTCCAGCACGGCCACGGTCGGGTTGGTCAGCCGCGAATAGATGTTTCCCAGCTGCTTCAGCGCGAACAGATCCGCCGCATGGGCGGTATCGTCGAAGACAAAGCTCGTGCTCTGATAGATCGGGGTCACGCGGGCCCTGGTCGTCGGGTCGGGCGCGGCCCCGGCATGAACGGCGCGGGTGGCGGGGTGCAGGGGCTTGTCGGTCATCGCGGATCCTCGGTTGCTCGCTAAGGCGCCTTCAGGAGATGGGCCGCCGGGCCGCAAGCGGGAGGAAACAGGCTGCCTCCAGGTTGGGGTAAAATGATACGCACCCGCTAATGTCATGAAAAATCGGCAAAATCGCAAAACCGCTTGACGGTGCCCTCTGTCTGCGCCCATAAGTGCGTCCCGAGACGTGGCGGCGCGAGCTCATGGCGATTTCGCCTGCCTGTCTCTCCCCAACCTACTCGTCAGGGTAATGTGAGTGTGATGAAGACCTACAGCGCACGCCCGCGCGACGTGAACGCCGCCTGGACGCTGATCGATGCCGAAGGCGTGGTCCTCGGCCGTCTGGCGGCCGAAGTGGCGAAGCGCCTGCGCGGCAAGCACAAGCCGATGTTCACCCCGCATATCGATTGCGGCGACCATGTCGTGGTCATCAATGCCTCGAAGGTGAAGATCACCGGACGCAAGGCCGATCAGGACGTGTTCTATTGGCATACCGGCTATCCGGGCGGGATCAAGGGCCGCACGAAGGGCGAGATCCTGCGCGGCGACCACCCCCAGCGCGTGGTGGAAAACGCCGTGCGCCGGATGCTGCCCAAGAACACGCTCGGCCGCCGGCAGATGACCAAGCTGCGGGTCTATGCCGGGTCCGATCATCCCCATGAAGCCCAGAAGCCGGCGCATTTCGACTTTGCGGCCGTCAATCCGAAGAACAAGAGAGTCTGAACGCCATGGCCGAAGGTATGGAAAAGCTGGCCGAGATCGGCGATGCCGCCGTCGAGGGCGAGGTCGTGGCGACCGAAGCCCTGCCGGAACCGGTGCGCGATGCGCAGGGTCGCTCCTATGCGACCGGCAAGCGGAAGGACGCGGTCGCCCGGGTCTGGGTCAAGCCGGGCTCCGGCAAGATCACCGTGAATGGCCGGGATCAGGAAATCTATTTCGCGCGGCCGACCCAGCGCATGATCATCAACCAGCCCTTCCTGATCACCGATCGCGACAACCAGTTCGATGTGACGGCCACCGTCAGCGGCGGCGGTCTCTCCGGGCAGGCGGGTGCCGTCCGCCATGGCATCTCCAAGGCGCTGACCCTCTATGAGCCCGCGCTGCGGCCGGTGCTCAAGCATGCGGGTCTGCTGACCCGCGACAGCCGGACGGTCGAGCGGAAGAAATACGGTCGCCGCAAGGCCCGTCGCGGGATGCAGTGGGCGAAGCGCTGATCGGGTTGCGGGGTTCTCTCGCCTGATCCCGACAGAGGCTATCGGCAACAGGGGGCGGAATGGAAACGGCGCGCGTCGCTGTTCTGGGTGCCAGCGGCTATACGGGCGGCGAGTTGCTGCGGATACTCGCGGCCCATCCCTTTGTCGAGATCGGCGCGGTCACGGCCGAACGCCATGCCGGGGCGCAGCTGGCGGAGGTGCACCCGCATCTGTTGCAGCTTGGCGACCATCGTCTGACCAAGGTCGATGATATCCTGTGGACGGGCATTGATGCGGCCTTCTGTGCCTTGCCGCATGCGACCACGCAGGAGGTGGTCGCGGCTCTTCCGCGCGGGCTCAAGGTCGTCGATCTCTCCGCCGATTTCCGGCTGCGTGACCCCGCCCTCTATGCCGAG
>CAZPBH010000030.1:0-13229 GCA_964584645.1 uncultured Rhodospirillales bacterium
GACCGATGCCCCGCGCACGAGCTCGTCCGTGGAGTCCATCCCGATGCAGCGCACCGTCTTTTCGCCGAGGTGCTGGGCGGCCTCGAGCACCAGCTCGCGCTCGCCCACCTTGACGGACAGCGCATTCAGGATGGCGGGCAGGTCGCCCTCGAATTCAACGTCCACAACGGCGCCGAGAACCTGGCTGACCCGTCCGATGATGTTGCTGGTCGACATTCGAAAAACCTCGGCTGGGCGGGAATGGGAATCCATCGGGGTCGGCAGCCATCTCCGGCGCACCCCGGTCGTGCGTTGTGTATGGTCCTGCCATCCCCAAACGTCCAGAGGCGAGCTGCCATGAGCCGCGCGCGCGCCTCCCGGCGGACCACAGGTTTCTCATGGTGCTGGCGGGGTGCCCACGAGCTCCGCGAGATCAAACCCATGCAGATCGCCGAGCAGGGCGACAAGCTGATCGGCGGCATGTTCGACCAGCTGGCGGCCGAGGGCAGCATCAGCCAGACGCGCATTGCCGATGGCCCCGCTGGGATGCAGATCCTGCGCCATCCAGCCCCAGCCGACGCGTCGGCCGGCAGTCAGATGGGCAAATCTCCCGGCATCGTGAACCGTGCGTGCACGCGCCTCGGGAGCGGCCGCCATGTCCACGAGCTCGGGATGCAGATGCAGCATCATCGAGGTCTCGACCGCGCCGCCATGAATGCCGTGGCTCAGTTCCTCGGCCGGAAGATCAAGCCCCGGTGGCAGGCCGAGTGCCGTCCAGCTTGTCCATGCGGCCAGCATGCCGAGCCGGACCCGAAGATCGACCGCCACGATCTCGCACAGATGGGTCTGGCCGCCATGGCTGTTGAAGAAGAGGATCTTGGTGAAGCCGCTCGCATGGGCCGCCTCGGCCAGTTCGGTCCATGAGCGGATGAGCGTCTCCGCGCCCAGCGTCAACGTGCCGGCGAAGGCTGCATGTTCATTCGACTTGCCGATCCACTGGGTGGGCAGCACCACCACATCGCGGTCCGCCGGCAGCCGCGCCAGCGCGGCCGTCACAATGCCCTCGTTCAGATAGGCATCCACACCGGTGGGCAGATGCGGGCCGTGCTGCTCGGTGGCCGCCACCGGCACCAGCGCGATGGCACCATCGGCCCGCGCTGCAATCTCTGCCGCCTTGAGTTCAGCCCAGCGATGGCGCCGTCCGTTCATGGCGGCTCAGATGGGCATGCGCGCCGCCCGATGCAAAAGCACGTCCGTCTGCAAGCAGCGCGCCCAGATTGAGGCCGGCCTCGGCCAGGGCGCGAGCCCGGAAGCGGATAAGCCGTCCATGCGGCAGATGGCGCCGAAGCGCCCGGCAGGCCGCATCGTCGCTCGGCTCGTCAAAGACCGGGCAGATCACGCCCTCATTCAGAAAGACCAGATCGGCATGGCTGGTCGCCGCGCGGGCGCCGAGCCGAGGGGAAGGCAGGGCGAGGATCCCCAGCCTGACATCACCGGCACGGTTGCGGGCCTCGATCTCGCCCGCCAGGCGCAGGGCCGCCTCCCGATGCGGGCCGCCCTCGCCGGCAAGCCCGGCAATCGCCACCAGACCCGGCCGCACAAAGCCCGCAGACGGGTCACGGGCGCGCCGAGCCAGTCGGGCCGGTCCGGCTCGCCGATCGCGGTGGCGATGTCGATGATCGCGCTGCCTGTCGCAGGCGCTCCCGCGATCAGACGCCCCCCGGCGAGGCTGTTGATCAGCCAATGGCCGGCACCATCGGCCTGGGCCGCCAGACGCGCTCCGGCCGCACGCGGAGAGAGCCGGCGCCGCGGCTTCGGTGCAATCTCGACCCCCGAACCGCATAGCAGGGAGAGGTCTGCCACCGATTCAGGCGCGCAGCGCACATGCAGCGGTGCAAGGCTCGCAAGAAGCCGCGCGAGCTCACCCAGCGCCTCCATGGCCGAAGCAGGCAGATCGCGCTCACCCGGCCAGTTCAGGACCTTCAGGGGCGCGGAAGCCCAGGGGGGTGACGCGTCCTGCCAGAGCCGGGCGTCCGGGGTGCGGGATCTCGCGTGCATGGGGCGGAAGTTGACGGCGGTGACGCCGCGCGGGGAATGGCTGGCTCCACCGGCCGGATATGTCGGTGCCATGATCTCCTCCCTCTTCTTGCGGCCTGCGCGAGGCCGGGGCCGGTGGATCCGGCTTCTCACCCGAAGGAGCGTAGGTCAGCGGGCCATCGGAATTCAAGCAGGATCTGCGACAGGTGGCCGCAGACCCGATAATCTTCGTTCTGAATCAACTGGTTGCCTTGCCGCGCTTAGAACGCCTGGCGCAGGCTCACCAGCCCGACCAGATCATCGGCGGCGTTGGGGTCATGTCCCGGATCGACACGGTAGATCACCGCACCGCCAAGTTCGGCACCGGCCTGCAAGGGCATGGCATAATGCCCCTGCAGGCGCTGCTCCTGCCCATCGCCATGGATCAACGGCTGCAAGCTTCCCTCCAGCCGCAGCGGTCGCTCATAGCCAAGGCTCAGCCGGTCGCCGGGGCGCACGATCCCCTCAGCCTCGCCGGCGATGGCCCAGGCGCTGATCGCAGCACGGCCCCACCCCGCCAGCTCGGTCTGGCCCAGCGTCGTCCGGGCCACGAGGCGCAGCGGATCGATATCCAGCGCCAGGGCCGAACTCAGAAACCGGGTCGTCGCCTCCGCATCATTCGCCACGAGAGATTCGAGCCCCAGCACCGCACCTGTCTCGCGCAGCGCGCCGCCGCCAATCGTGACACCAAGCCTCTCGCGCTGCCAGACAGCTTCGCCAAAGGCCCCCTCGATCCGGGCCGACCGCCGGAGCAGGCCGAAGCCGTTCTCAACATCGGCAGCCTGACCGCCAAAAGCCCCGAACCGGAAGGTCACATCGCCAAAGGGCGCGGCAGAGGCGATCGCCGCACTGCCCTCCTCGACCAGCGCCAGCATCGGATCTGCCTTTATCTGGAGGGGATCGGCATCCTCGTCCCGCGCGGCAAGGGCGCTGACCCCCATAGCCTCATGCGGGCGATGACGGTGCAGGGCTGTCAGGTTCACCTGCCCGAGGGCGCCCTGATCAAAGCCATAGCTCAGCTCGATGCGGCGCGGGCCCTGTTCCCGCTCGACCGGGACGAGGGCGTTGGGGCCGCTACGCATGATGCCATGGGCGAACCGCGCGCGCTGAGGGGGCATCGCGCCATCTGGTACCATGGCGACCATCAGGCGACCAAAGCTTGCCGCGATGGCCTGCCGCTCTTCGGTCATCCGATCCAGCACGGTCGATGGGGAGAAGCGATCACCGGTCGCCACGATCCGCGCTGACGCTGGAGCCTCGCCACCACCGGGATCGCCCCCGAGATCATCACCGTCATCGCCGCCACCACCGCCGGGCACGGGCGTGTCATCACCACCATCGCCGCCCCCGACATCATCATCGTCATCACCGCCGACACCATCGCCACCACCGCCGGGCACGGGCGTGTCATCGCCACCACCGCCGGGCACGGGCGTGTCATCACCACCATCGCCGGGCACGGGCGTGTCATCACCACCATCGCCGCCCCCGACATCATCACCGACATCATCACCGCCATCACCGGGCGCGGGGGTCTCGCCTCCCGTACCGCCGCCGGTCTCGCTTCCACCGGCATTGATGCCCGAGGCCAGAGCCAGCCCGCCGGCAACGCCCAGACCGGTCGCCGCAAAGGGCAGCCAGCCGCGCCGCAGCGGTTCGCGGTTGATGAACGCAACATCCTGACTGGACCGCCCCGCACCCGTATTCTGGGCCTGCTGGGGCTGCTGCTGACGCTCGCGCATGCCGTCATAGCGCTTGTCGCGATCGGCAATCGTGCCCCGGGAGGACCCTTCGCCCGGGCGCGTGCCCGTCGATGGCCGCGGCAAGGGCAAGGGCTCGGAGCCCATGCCTTCGGCGCCGAAATCGGCCTGAGCCGTCTGCCGCAGACCCGGGAGATCGAGATCGAAGGCGAGCATGCGTCCGGCCGCAGCCTCGCGGATACGGCGCATCATCTCGATGGCCTCATCATCGCCATCGAAGAGCTTGCGACGCTCGGCCGTGCGTACCGCTTCCACGGCGACCGCGTCGACCTTCGAGGGATCGAGGAACGCCTCGCGCTCAGCCGCGAGCGTCAGCGTCTCGAGCGCAATGGCGCGCATGGCATTGGGCTTTTCCGCAGCAAGCTTGCGCGCGGCGAGAGCGAGGCTGTCCACGCCATCGAGAGCCGCCGCCTGCAGCGTCAGCCGGTCGTCCTGGACCAGCCATGCCGCCTTGGTCGAGGCCGAGGCGAAGATGCCCGCGACAAGCCCGACGGCCAGCAGCATGGGCAGACGCCACATCCTGCGCATGTCGATCGCAACCTGAAGTCGGCCCATGATCCCCCCTCATCGCGCCGCAACACCGCCACCTGCCCTCGTCCCGAAGCTTACACAATTCGGGCAACCCGGCAAGCCACGGATTCGGCGCCATGATTCGGTGCCCCGGGGCCACCATCAGCGCCCCTGCAACCACTCCAGCCAGCCAAGGCGGGCAGCCTCGGCGACCAGCCAGACGACCCCGCTCAGGGCGCCCCCCCAGAACAGCACGGCAAAGGCAAGCCGCCGGCCTCGGGACGCCCGGGCACGTTGCGCTGCGGCCTCCAGGCGGTGGCGACGGTCTTCATTGGCGACGGCACGGTCGGCAAGGCGTGCCGCCATCCAGCCGATGACAGCCTCTTCATCGGCGGTGTCGATCAGCCTTTCCTGATGCCGGCCGAGCCCCGCACCCACCTCGCGCAGAGCCACGAAACGACCAGAAGCTTCGTCATAGGCAAGCCTGATCCCACAAACGTTGATGGCCGGTCGATAGAGATTGTCCTCCAGAAAAAGGTTCTCGACACCGAATTCGCGCGCTTCCTGCCGCAGCTGGCGCACGGCCTTGTTCTCGAACAGCGCGCGCAGGCGGCCGCGCGCCATCGCCCCCGGCTTCTGCTGCGAGGCTTCGAAGCGGGCTGCCACCATGTCGCGCAGGCTCGGCGCCGGTGGCTTTTCAGCCTCGTCATGCGGGTCGTTGGTCATCGCAAAGCTCATCGGGTCTGGTGCCCATGGGTTTTAGGGGCTTGCGGCATGGATCGCAATCAGCCCAACTGAGGGCCATGGCTCGGTTCCTCCTTGCGCGCCTTGGCCAGGCCTGTCTCGTCCTTGTCGTGGTCTCGGCCCTGATTCACGGGCTGATGGCCCTGATGCCGGGCGATCCGATCGATCTGATGCTGGCCGGCAATCCCGACATGACGGCCGAGGATGCCGAGCGGCTGCGCGAGATCTACGGGCTGAACGATCCGCCGCTCGAACGCTATCTGAAATGGGCGGGTCAGGCCCTGCAGGGCGAATTCGGCTATTCCCGTCTCTACAACCAGCCCGTGCTGGACGTGCTGCTGCCGCGGCTTGCCAACACGCTTCTGCTGCTGGTCTGCGCGCTGGCGTTGTCGGTGCTGATTGCCGTACCGCTCGGCATGATCGCCGCAAGGCGGCCCGGCGGCCTTGCCGATCAGGCGATCAGCCTGTTCTGCTTCGCCGGCATCTCGGTGCCCTCATTCTGGCTGGCCCTGCTGCTGATCATGTTCTTTGCCGTCCAGCTGGGCTGGCTGCCGGCCTCAGGCATGGGCAGCGAGGGCGGGCTGGTCGACGGGGCGGCGCATATGGTGTTGCCGGTGCTGACGCTCACCCTGCTCTCCACCGCGATCTATGCCCGCCATGCGCGCGCGGCGATGATCCAGGAGCTGCGCGCCGATTACGTCCGCACGGCCCGCGCCAAGGGGGTCGGACAGCCGCGGCTGCTTGGCCGCCATGTGCTGCGCAACGCGATGATCCCGCTGACCACGGTGCTGGCCCTCGACATCGGCACGCTGGTCGGGGGCGCGCTGATCACCGAGACGATGTTCGGCTATCTCGGCATGGGCAAGCTGATCTACGACGCGGTGATGGCGAATGATTTCAACCTGGCGCTGATCGGGTTGCTGTTCGCGACGGGCTTTGTGCTGCTGGCGAATTTCCTGGCCGATATCGGCTATGCCGCGCTCGATCCCCGTGTCACCTATGCCGGAGCGCGGTCATGACCGCGCTTGCCGAGGCTCGAACACCTCGGGTCGGCCCGCGCGAGGGCCCCTACAGGCTTGCCCTGCGGCGGTTCCTTCGCCATCGCGCGGCGGTGCTCAGCGCGGCCGTGCTCATCGTCCTGACGGGCGCGTGTCTGGCGGCGCCGCTGGTCGCCCAGGTGACGGGCCATGATCCCGAGGCCATCGACCTGCTGAACCGCCTGCAGGGACCGAGTGCTGAACATTGGCTGGGCACCGATGATCTCGGCCGGGACATGTTCGTGCGCCTTCTTCATGGCGGCCAGGTCTCGCTGACCATCGGCTTCACGACCGCGCTCTTTGCAGCAGCCATCGGCACCGTGATCGGGCTTCTGGCAGGATTCCACGGCGGTCGGGTGGATGGTTTCCTGATGCGCCTGACCGATACGGTCATCGCCCTGCCCGTGCTGCCGCTGCTGATCGTGCTGGCAGCGGTGGACCTCGGCAAGCTCGGCCTGCCGGAGGCGATGGTCAGATCCGATCAGGCCGATCTGGTGCGCATTGTCGTGATTGTCGCCCTGTTCGGCTGGCCCACGGTGGCGCGGCTCGTGCGCGGTGCGACGCTGAGCCTGAAGGCGCGGGATTTCGTGCGCGCCGCCCGGGCGATGGGAGCCTCGAACCTGCGGCTGATGCTGGTCCATATCCTGCCCAACCTGGCCTCGCCGATCATCGTGGCCACCACGTTGTCCATCGGTGCCGTGATCCTGGCCGAGAGCGTGCTGAGCTTTCTTGCGCTCGGCATCCAGCCACCGACGGCCAGCTGGGGCAACATGCTGACCGGCGCCCAGGATCTGCTGAACAACGCCCCGCATCTGGCGGTCTTTCCGGGGCTGGCGATCTTCATCACGGTGATCGCCTTCAACTTCCTCGGCGACGGGCTGCAGGATGCCCTCGACCCGCGGGCGGAAACGCGGCGCTGATCGGCCTCGTCTGTCAGGGCTTGAGGCAGGTTTCGGCCATCCTTGCCAGCCAGCTGGCGCCGATGGGGAGGACCTCGTCGTTGAAGTCGTAGCTGGAGGAATGCAGCATGCATCCGCCCGGGCCGCCACCCTGGCCGAGCCAGATATAGCAACCCGGCTTCTGTTCGAGGAAATAGGCGAAATCCTCCGCCCCCATCGAGGGTGGCGCATCGCGGATGACATTCTCCGCGCCGACGATTGCTCCGGCAATCTCAACCGCCATCGCCGCCTCGGCCTCGGGGTTCACCGTGGGCGGATAGTTCCAGATCCAGTTCACATCGGCTTCCCCGCCATGCGCGGCTGCCAGCGCCTGCGCCATCTCGCGCACCTCCCGAGCCAGATTTTCCCGGGTTTCCGGACGGATCGTCCGCGCGGTTCCGGCGATCTCGACGCTGTCGGGGATGACGTTATAGGCGCTGCCGGCATGAAGCTTCGTGACTGACAGAACGGCAGCGTCGGTCGGCTCGCGGCGTCGGCTGATCAAGGCTTGCAGGGCTGTGATCAGCTGGGCGGCGATCGGGACGGGATCGATCACCTGATGCGGCATGGCGGCATGGCCACCCCTGCCCCGCACGCTGATCTCGAAGAAATCGGCGGCCGCCATGATCGGGCCCGAGCGCACCCCGATGGTGCCGGGCGGCATCGCCGGCCAGTTGTGCAGTCCCCAGATCGAGCTGACCGGCCAGCGCGTGAGCAGGCCATCCTCGATCATCGCCTTCGCCCCGGCCCGGCCCTCCTCGGCCGGCTGGAAGACCAGCACGACCCGCCCCGCAAAATCACGGGTTTCGGCCAGATAGCGCGCCGCACCCAGCAGCATCGCGGTATGGCCATCATGGCCACAGGCATGCATCCGGCCGTCATGGACAGAGCGATGCGGCCGGTCCTCGGCGCGCTCGTCCATCGCCAGCGCGTCCATGTCGGCGCGCAGGGCGATCATGCCCTCGCCCGCGTGACGGCCCTCGATCACGCCGACAACGCCGGTACGGCCGATCCCGGTTGCGATCTCATCGACCCCAAAACTCGCAAGCTGGTCGGCAACGAGCCCGGCCGTGCGATGCTCCTCGAAGGCGAGTTCCGGGTGCCGATGGATATCGTGGCGCCACGCCGTCATCTCGTTGTGCAGGGCCTTGATCCGCTCGATCACGGGCATGGGTGCTGTCTCCCGGTTACCAACCTGTTTAGAGCGGATCGCGTTCGGACTGAACGCGTGAATCCGCTCTAACTTATTATCAAACTAGACAAATTTTCCGATCAGATGATTCCATCTGATCGGGATTTGCTCTAGAGGTTGACCGGCATTGGCGCCTCGGCAAGGAGGTCGGTGATCTGCGCCCGGGTCGGCAGCGCCTCCTGCGCCCCCAGCGCCCGGCAGGCGAGCGCTGCCCCCACGGCGGCCTCGCGCAGGGCCTCCGGCACGGCCACCCCCCGGTCGAGCGCGGCCGCGAAGATCCCGCAAAAGGCATCCCCGGCCCCGGTCGTGTCGACGATCTCGATGGGCAGGATCGGCATGTGCCAGGCAAGCTCACCCTGCGCGGCCAGCGCCCCCTGCCCGCCCAGCGTGATGACGCTGATCAGGTTGTGCTCGCGCGCCAGACGCCGCACCAGGTCGGCGGCTTGGCCGGCCGGCATGGCGATCTGATCGGCGAGAGCGCGCGCCTCCCCCTCATTCAGGATCAGGATGTCGAGATCGGCCAGCATCGCCGGCTCGACCGGCGCATAGGGGGCGAGGTTGAGCTGGGTGCGCGCACCCGCCTCGCGCGCCCGGCGGGCCGCCTCGACATTGGCGTTCATCGGGATCTCGGCCTGCAGGACCAGCAGGGCATCCCGGTCCAGACGCTTCTCCGGCAGACGCCCGGCCGTGACCGCAAGATTGGCCCCGCTGGCCACGACGATCTGGTTTTCCGAGCCTGCATCAACCCAGATCAGGGCGCATCCTGTAGGCCGGTCCGCGACCTCGAGGCGGGTGATGTCGACGCCCTGCGCCTCGAAATTGGCGCGCACATCGCGGCCAAAGGCATCGGCGCCGATACAGCCAGCAAACATGACCTCGCTGCCGGCCAGGGCAGCCGCCACCGCCTGATTGGCACCCTTGCCGCCGGGCCGGGCAACATAGCCTTCGGTCAGCACGGTCTCGCCCGGTTCAGGGAAGCGCTGGACCTGCGCCAGAAGGTCGATATTGCACGAGCCGAGCGTAATGATCATCGCTTTCCCCCTCAGGATCCGCCCCAACGGTAGCGCAGGAAGGTGCCCCTGCCCATAGCCCGGCGCAGCCGAGGTTGCGACGCCATGTCCGGCTTGCGCGTGGCTGATCTGAATCAGATTTCATCGCGGTAATTGGTTGTACTTCCGTATGAAGCTTGGTGGTCCTCTGGACGTGTGAGGGCCGCAAGCACCCGTAACCGGCCCTCGTCGGGGGCGTGCGCGGGAAGCGAAAGACTGGTGCGGGTCTGCGCAAGCAGCTAGCCTGAGGCCAGGTGGAAAGAGTGAAGCCCTACGTGATCGATTATCGCCGTCATCTTGCCCAGCGCCTTGAAGGTCTCCGCGACGAGGGCCGCTACCGGGTCTTCGCTGATCTGGAGCGCCAGCGGACCCGGTTCCCGCGCGCCATGCACCATGACGGGCGGGGCGGGGTGCGCGAGGTCACGGTCTGGTGCTCCAACGATTATCTCGGCATGGGCCAGCATCCGGCCGTGACCGAGGCGATGAAACAGGCCATCGATCATGTCGGCGCCGGTGCGGGTGGCACGCGCAACATCTCCGGCACCACGCATTACCATGTGCGGCTGGAACAGGAGCTCGCGAGCTGGCACGGAAAGGAAGCGGGGCTGCTCTTCACCTCGGGCTACATCTCCAACGAAGCGACGCTCTCCACGCTCGGGCGGCTGATGCCCGACGCCGTCATCTTCTCCGATGCCCTCAACCACGCCTCGATGATCGAGGGCATCCGCCATGCCGGTGTCGAGAAGCGCATCTTCCGCCATAATGATCCCGACCATCTGGAAGCCCTGCTGCGCGAGGTCCCGCTCGACCGGCCGAAGATCATCGCCTTCGAGAGCGTCTATTCGATGGATGGCGACATCGCGCCGGTGCCTGCGTTCGTCGAGCTGGCGGAGCGCTACAACGCCCTGACCTATCTTGATGAGGTCCATGCGGTCGGCCTCTACGGGCCGCAGGGCGCCGGGATTGCCGAGCGCGACGGGGTGATGGACCGGATCGACATCATCGAGGGCACGCTCGGCAAGGCCGTAGGCGTTCAGGGCGGCTATATCGCTGCCGATGCGGTAATCGTCGATGCGGTGCGCAGCTTTGCCTCCTCCTTCATCTTCACGACGTCACTGGCCCCGGCCGTCGTCGCCGGTGCGCTGGCCAGCGTGCAGGTCCTCCGGGAGGCCGATGCCTTGCGCCGCGAGCATCAGGAGCGCGCCGCCCATCTGAAGCGGCTGTTCCGCGCTGCCGGCCTGCCGGTGATGGACAGCCCCAGCCATATCGTGCCGGTGCTTGTCGGCAATGCCCGGCACTGCAAGCAGGTGGCGGACGAGCTTCTGGACGGCCACGGCCTGTATGTGCAGCCGATCAACTACCCCACCGTGCCGGTTGGGACCGAGCGGCTTCGCTTCACCCCGACACCGTTGCACAGCGATGCCGATTTCCGGCAGCTGATCGACGCGATGAGCGAGATCTGGAGCCGCTGCGCCATCAACCGCCACGCCCGGGTGGCCTGAGCCTCAGACCGGCCAGGCTTCCTGCCGGTAGGCGCTGTCCCAGAACATCCACTCATACTGACAGCAGCGCATGAAGGCCTGGCGCATCCGCGCCAGCGTGTCGGCATTGGCGTCATGGGCGGCGCGGTCGACAAGCGCGATGACGGCCCGGGTATCGTTCCCGAAGCCTTCATCGGCGTAGGTATCGATCCAGGCGCGATAGGGGTTGTCCGGCGCCGCCACCTTGTGGATGGCCTGACCAACATCCCAATAGATCCAGAAACAGGGCAGGATGGCCGCGATCAGCTCGGGATAATCGCCGGTCTGGGACAGGGCGATCAGATAGTCGGTATAGGCCTGACAGGTGGGCGAGCGCTCGGCCCGCGCAGCCTTGGCCGGGTCGACCCCCAGCTTCGCGAAGAAGCCGGCATGCAGGGCGCGCTCCACCTCGATGGCCCCGCGTGCAGCCTGGGCAAAGCGGATCTGCGCGTCGGGATCGGGGGCCTTGGCGCTCGCCAGCGCCAGCGCACGCGCATAGGCCTCCAGATACAGCGCGTCCTGGATCACGTAGAACGCGAACCGCTCCGGATCGAGCACACCGGCCGCCAGCTCGCGGTTGAAGGGCATGGCGTGAATGGCGGCCCTGATCGTCGCCGCCTCGGCCCATAGTTGCCCTGTGAAGGTGCTCATGCCAGTTTCCCTTTCGGTGTCTGCCCCTCCTATTCCCGGGTGCGGATGTGTGAAATCGGATGAAGCAGAGCAAGGCGGGCGTGATGTGGGAGAGGCTTCAGGGCCTTATGGCCGGGTTTCGGCAGAACGAGACGGAAGAGACCGAGACCGAGGTCGAGGACGAAGAGACACGGCGCGCCGTGGCCGGGTTGCTGGCGACAGCCGCGCTTTCTGACGGCACGGTCGATTCCAGCGAGGATGAGCATATTCGTGCGGCACTGCAGAACCTGTTCGGCTATGACGAGGAAGAGGCCCGCCAGCTGACGGCCGAGGCTCACCGGGCAGCGGAAGAGGCTCTCGATCTCTTCCAGTTCACGCGCATCATCGTGAAGCGCTACCCGGTCGAGGAGCGGACCCACCTTTTGCAAAGTCTTTGGGAAGTGGTCTATGCCGATGGCCAGCTGGACCATCACGAGACGGCCCTGATGCGACGGCTGTCCGGTCTGCTGTGCGTGCCCGACATCACTGCGGGAACGGCCCGCAAGCGTGCTGCCGCAGCCCGGGAAGAGGACAGCACCAACGGCTCGTGAACGCGCCATGAGACGGGGACGAGCCCGACAGGCCTGTATCTCTCGCTGATGCGTCTCTTGAGGGGTTCTAGTTCGAGACCGTGCCGCGGGTGCCGCTCGCCCGGCTCGCCAGCTGGGTCGGTGCCTTCAGGCTTTGCCAGCGCTGCCGCAGATCGACCACGGTCATCTGAAGGCGCTTTCTTTCGTCCGCCGTCAGGGCGCGGCCGATGGGAATGTCGATGGTCTGCGGGTTCACCTGCTCGCCATTCACGAGCACCTCGTAATGGAGGTGCGGCCCTGTCGAACGCCCGGTTGAACCGACATAGCCGATGACCTGCCCCTGGCGAACCTTGGTGCCGCGGCTCATGCCATCGGCATAGCGGCTGAGATGGGCATAGGCCGTCGCAACGCCGTTCTCGTGGCGGATCCGGACATAATGCCCATAGGCGCCCCAGCGCCCGATCCGTTCGATCACCCCGTCGCCGGCAGCATAGATCGGCGTGCCCTGCGGGGCCGCGAAATCGGTGCCCTTGTGCATCTTGGAATAGCCAAGGATCGGGTGCCGCCGCATGCCATAGGGTGAGGAGACGCGCGCACCATCCACCGGGGTACGCAGCAGTGACTTGCGCAGGCTCGAGCCGTCAGGCCCGAAGAAATCCACCTGACCATCCTCGAACTCGAAGCGGACCATCTCCCGCTCCTTGCCGCCGATCCGCAGCGCCGCATAGTGCACATCGCCATAGCTGATGACGTCGCCGATCTCGTTGACCTGAACGTCGTAAAGCAGGCGGAACCCGTCACCCGGCTGGATATCGCGCTGGAAATCCACGCCCCAGCTGTAGGCGCGGATCATCTTGGCCATGATCTGGGTCGGCACGTCGGCATCCGACGCTGCGGCATAGAGCGACGAGCGCACCGTGCCCTCGGCAGCGATGGTCCGGGTCTCCACCGGCCGGTCGAGCCGTCGGCCGTCGAAACCGCCATCATCGGCGCGGCGTGCCTCGATATAGGACCGGCTGCCGGCAGCGATCCTGAAACCCTCGAACTGTCGCGTCTCGGTATCGGCTGATGCGAACCGGACATGCACCAGATCGCCTGCGCGCAACCGGCGCGGGTCGAAATGCTCGCGCACCGCCCGAATGGCCGCTTCGGCCTCCGCCGCCTTGGCCCCGTTGCGGGTAAGAACCGCCATCAACGTGTCGCCCGAGCGCACGCGCACCGGCCC
>CAZPBH010000031.1:0-13118 GCA_964584645.1 uncultured Rhodospirillales bacterium
CCACCGGCGCTTGCGGCGCCGTCACCGGCCTCGATGCGCGTGCGTGCGCGTTTTCGCTTTCCGGTGATCGCAGAGGGTGAGCCCCCCCCCGAGGCCGGCTCGGCGGCCTTGATCCGCTGGCGCCCGCGCGGCACCTATGCCGACCCTCACGGGCAGTCGCCTGTCGGGCGCTTTCTGGTTGACGAGCAGAGCGAGACCTATGCCGGGGTCCGCGCTCTCAATGCCGCGGCCTATTACGCCCCGGGTATGAAAGCCGATCTGCGCCTGTGCCGGGAGCGCTTCATGAAGCTGAGCCCGGCGCAGGGAAAACGGGCGTGCTTCCTGTTCGGCACAGGCCCCAATCTGGCGCAATTCGATGTAGGCAAGGCGGCTGAGGGTATCGCTTTCGCCTGCAATTCGATGGTGCGCAACATGGCCCTGATGGAGGCCTTGCGCCCCCCGCTGATCGTCGCTGCCGATCCGAATTTTCACGCCGGCCCGTCGCGCTATGCGGCGGCCTTCCGCGAGGCGCTGTTCACCTGCATGCGACGCTTCGGTGCGCATCTGATCTGTCCGTGGCGCGATTGGCGGGTCTACATGGCGCATTTTCCCGAGGATCTCCGGGAGCGGGTGATCGGCGTGCCCCTTGTGCCCCTGTCTGCCCCCAATCTCGATTTGCGCCGCCAGTTTCACGTGACGGTGACGGAGAATGTGCTGACCCTGCTGCTCCTGCCGCTGGGGTGCACCTGGTTCGAGACGATCTTCATCGCCGGGTGCGACGGCCGGCCGGTCGAGGACAATACCGGCTTCTGGCAGCATGATCCCGCCTCCCAGATCGGGGACGAGATGAGCTCGGTGCGTGCTGCACATCCGGCCTTCTTCCGGCGGGACTACGCGGCCTATTACGGCGACCATCTGGCAACACTGGCGCGCTGGCTTGACCGCGCCGAGGCCGGCGGAAAGAGGATCGTGAACCTGACCGACACCCATATTCCGGCCCTGCAGCGGCGCATGGCGTGATGGCCACCCGCTGTCAGTCGCGCATGCGCCTCGTCGTCGAGCCGGAACGGCACCAGCGCCCCCAGAGATCGCGGACAACCGCCTCGAACTCCCGGGTTGTCGAGGCGGGGTCGCGGTTCATCGACTGGCGATAATAGGCGGCGATCTCGGGCCGGATGGCGTTGAGCCGGGCGATATCGCCGGCCCAGGCGACGGCAATCCGGACATAGTCATCCACCGATGAGGCGATCAGCTCCGGCAGGAAGGGCCGCATGAAGGCGGCTCCGAAGCCCCCGGTCGAGCCCGTATCCTCCAGCGTCACCAGCGGTACGCCCATCCGAAGGGTGTCGATGGTGGTCGTGGCTCCCCGGAAGGGGAAAGGGTCGAGGGCAATGTCGATGGCGCCATAGCGTTGCAGATAGGCCTGCATCTCCGAGGGCTGCTCGATGATCAGACGGTCTCCCGGAACGCCGCAGGCCGTCAGGCGCGCTGTCTGCTCGGCGATGTAGGCGGGGTCGGAGAGGTTGACGGTCTTGAGCAGCAGCCGGGCATCGGGTATCGCCGCGAGGATCCTTCCCCAGGCGCTGGCCGCCGTGGCGGATATCTTCTCGATCTTGTTGAAGGACCCGAAGGTGACGTAGCCGTTCTCAAGTGCCGGCGCCGGCCCGGGATCGGGCAGATCGTTGCTGGCCCAGATGGCGGGCGCGTTGGTGAGCCTGATGACTTCCTCGGTGTAGGACGGAACGTCTTCCGGCCGCGGCAGGGAGGCCACGCCGATGTAATAGTCCATCGTCCGCAGGCCGGTGGAGCCGACATAGCCGATCCAGCTGATCTGAACGGGGGCCGGCTTCAGGGCGAACATCGGCAGACGGTTGCCTGCGGTATGTCCCGACAGGTCGACCAGCACGTCGATGCCATCCTCCTCGACGAGGTCGGCAAGGGCCTGATCGGACAGCCGATGCACCTGGCGAACATGATCCGCCGCGGCCTCGCACCTGTCGGTGATCGCATCCCGCTTGCTGTGGTTGTTGTAGATGAAGACTTCCACGAGGTCCCGGTCATGGCGCTCCATGATCGGCAGGAAGTGCCGGCTCGCCGCATGATGGCGGAAATCGGCAGAGACATAGCCGAGCCTGAGGCGCCTGGAGGGGTCGCGATCATGGGTAAAGGGCTGCGTTCTCGGGGAATCGTATCGTGCCCCGAAGGCGCTGCGCTCGGCCGCGATGTCCGCTTCGCCGAGGTTCTCGACGAATTCGAGGGTGAACAGCACGTTCGACCATGCCGAGGCCTCGTGGCGCCCGCCGATGTCGCGGGCTCTGCGGTAATGATCGAGCGCTTCCGGATACTCGTTGCGATATTTGTGAAAATTGCCGAGATTGATGAGGGCGGCATCATTGGCGGGATCGCGCTCGACCGCCTTGCGGAAGGCCTTGGCCGCGGCCGTGTAGTCGCCGACAGCCTGCAGGGCAACGCCCAGATTGTAGGGAACATCATGATGCCGGGGCGCAAGCGCGTTCGCGCGCCTGAGCACGGGGATCGCAGCTTCGGGCTTGCCGGTCTGTGTCAGCGCCCCGCCATACATGTTGAGCACGTCCGGATGATCGGGCTGCTGACGGAGCAGTTGCTCGAGAACGACGAGACCCTCCTCGGCCCGCCCGCCAAGGGTCAGAATGGTCCCGAGATTGAGCATCACCCCCTGATGGCCCGGCTGCACTTCCAGCGCCTTCAGATAGCTGGCGACTGCCTCGTCGGCCCGTTCAGCCGCGCGATAGGCATTGGCCAGGTTGAAGCGCATATCGGCATCTGTTGGCGCCAGATCGACGGCCTTTTCGAGTGCCTCGATGGCGGCAGGGATCTCGCCACAGGCCTTGAGGGCAATCCCCAGCAGGCCCCATCCACGGCTCGATCCTTCGGCTTGCGCCACCTTGCGCGACCGTTCGACGGCCAGTTCGTGGCGGCCGCAATCATAGTCGATGCTGCCGGCGAGGTAGAGCAGGTCGACATTGCCCGGCTGGCGCGCGAGTGCTGCAAGATAGACGGGATAGGCGCTTTCGCGGTCGCCTGCCGCATGGCGGGCCATCGCCTCGCGCAGCGAGCCGGCTTGCTGGCGAGGTGCGGTGACGGCAGCCGGTTTCATCGGCTTCGTGCGTCCGCCATCCGGGGGCCGCGGGGCAGGTCCGCCGGCCCGGTGTGCAGGGCCTCCTCAAGCGCAAGCGCAATACGGTCGATGTCAGCAGGCGTGAGGTCCACATGCATGGGCAAGCCGATCACGTGGCGGCCAAGATGGTCGGTGACGGGCAGATCGGTGTGGGGCAGATCGGCAAAGGCCGGATGGCGGTGCAGCCCGCCATTCCACCAGCGGCGTGTCTCGATCCCCTGTGCGGTGAGCCATGCGCCGACCTCGCCCCTTCCCTCGGGCAGCAGGATATTGGCGGTTGTGGCCACCCATCGCTCTCCCCAGCCTGGTTGCCAGACGGCCCGGCCGAGCCTCGACCGATAGTGCTGCGCCACGTCCATGAGCCGCGCACGCCGGGCGCTGTATCCGTCCAGTCCGGCCAGCCCTACGGCGGCGGTGTACTCGCTCATCTTGCCGTTGATGGCAGCCCCCAGGGCCTCGCGCGATCCGCGGAAGCCGAAATTGAGCGCGGCGCGGAGACGGGCACCGGTATCATTTTCGCGGGCGACGAGGAATCCTCCCTCGCCGGTGCCGAAGATCTTGGTCGCGTGCAGGCTTACCAGCTGCGTGACCGGGGCGGGCTGCAGGCCGTCAAAGCCGGCCGCAGCATCGACGATGACGGGCGTGCCCGTTTTACGGCTCCATGTTGCCCATGACCCGGCATCGACCGGCAGGCCGAAGGGTGCGACCACAATCACCGCCGCCACATCATTGTGCAGAACGCCCCGCGCGGCGTTGGCTGCCGCCGGCGTTATGCAGCCGGTATCGGGATCGCAGTCGATCATGAACGGCTTGAACCCGGCGGCCAGCACCGCATGTGCCGTTGCCGCGAAGGTCCAGGCGGGCAGAATGACATGGCTCCGGCCGGGAAGGGCCTCGGTCAGCAGGGCGCCGATAAGGCCCGAGGTGCCGCTCGCACAGCTGACAAGGCGATCCCAGGCCACATCGAAACGGTCGGCGAGCCGCTCCTCCAGTTCCCGGCTCAGCGGGCCGCCATTGCTGTACCAGCGCGCGCTGTCGATCCGGCGCAGATAGGGCAGCACCTCGTCCGCCTCTGGCAGCCGGGGCCTGGCCACGTCGATGGTCGGCAAGGCGCTCTTGTTCACGCGGCCCCCCTTCGGCCCCCCTCGGCAAGCCCGATGCAGGCACGATGTGCCCCATGGATCCTCAGATACCTGCCAGCTAAGCCCATCGCAGCCCTCTTGCCAAGGGCCCGCATGGGAGCCGGCTCATCGCGCGTGGGCCCATGTCCCCGGAGCCCTCGCCGCGTCGGCCCGCCCGGCGACATGGGAGCGGTACCAGTCGATTACCGAAGCTATGCCGGTTTCGAGTTCGATCTTCGGATGCCAGCCCATGGTGTTGAGACGCGACACATCCAGCAGCTTGCGCGGGGTGCCGTCCGGCTTGCCGGTATCGAAGCGGAGTTCGCCGTTCCAGCCGGCCAGCCGGGCGATCTTCGTGGCCAGCTCGCTGATGGTGATATCCTCCCCGCACCCGACATTGATGTGGCTGTCCTCCGAATAGTTCCGGAGCAGGAACACCAGCGCGTCGGCCAGGTCGTCAACATGCAGGAACTCGCGTCGCGGCGTTCCCGTACCCCACAGCGTGACATGATCATGGCCCTCCATTCGGGCGGTCTCGATCTTGCGGATCAGGGCCGGGAGGACGTGGCTCGTCTGGGGATCGAAATTGTCGTTGGGGCCATAGAGATTGGTCGGCATGGCGCTGATGAAGTCGCAGCCATATTGCCGGCGATAGGCCTGGCAGAGCTTGATCCCGGCGATCTTGGCGATCGCATACCATTCATTGGTGGGCTCAAGATAGCCGGTCAGCAGGGCCTCCTCGCGCATCGGCTGTTCGGCCATCTTGGGATAGATGCAGGAGGAGCCCAGGAAAAGCAGCTTCTCCACCCCTGTCCGATAGGCCGCTTCAGTGATGTTGGCAGCGATCATCAGGTTGGTGTGGAGGAAGTCCACGGGCTGGGTGCTGTTGGCGAGGATGCCCCCGACCTTGGCCGCCGCGATCACGACCACATCGGGCCCTGCGCGTTCCATCCAGCGCAGCACATCGTCCTGCCGGCAGAGATCGAGTTCCTCGCGCCGGGCGGTCAGGATGGTGCAGGGCTCCCGACCCAGACGGCGCAACAGCGCCGAACCCACCATCCCGCGGTCCCCGGCGACAAAAACCGACTTGTCTTCGAGCGAGAAGGCCGCCGGCCTGTCTGCGCGCCCCTGCGTTTCATTTCCCCCTTGCGGGACCGCCGTCACCGGTACGACCTCGTTCATCGCAGATCCCTCCTCTCAGCGCCCACATCTCGCATCCCCATGGCAGCATATCGAGATTGGAGGAAGTCTGTCCAGAAAAGCGCCATTTTTCTGCCATCCTGCGCAAGATCGCTTCAGCGGCCGGCCTGGGCCGCATCCCTCACCCATGACCGGAAACGCGCCTGAACCTCCTGATGGCTCGGCCATTGCCGCGCGGCCGCCTGCGCCTTGAGAGCCAGGTCTTCCAGCCTTGCCGGGTCTTCAAGAACAGTTCTCAGCGCAGCCGACAGGGCGGCGGGTGAAGGATCGTGCAGCATCAGGGCGCCGTCCGTTGCGGCAAGCCAGTCGATGGTGGCCTGCCCCCGCGGCCCGAGGGCCAGGATCGGCCGGCCGGCCCCCAGATAATCGCCGAGCTTGTTGGCGATGGAATAACGCACGTAATCGAGGCTGGTCCCGTCGAAATTATAGGCCAGAACCAGGAGATCGGCACGTGCCAGGGCGCCCCGAAATTCCTCTTCCTCAAGCTGGCCGGCGATCACCGTGCGTTTCAGCCTGGAAGAGGTGAACGCCTCGTGATAGGCCGCCGGGGCAAAGACCTCGAAATGAACATTCAGCGCTTCCGGCAGCCCTTCGACCGCTTCGGCCAACCGGTGAACACTCCCGCCAGAGACCTCCTTGTCGAGATTGCCGAAATAGCGCAGCACGCGCCGGTCGTGATGGCCGGCGGGCATGGGCGGGGCCGGCTCGACCCCATGGGCCAGAACCTCGAATCCACAGCCATAGCGGGCCTCGAACGCCTCCGCCATCGATGCGCCGATGGCGAGGCGCCTTGTGGCGCGCTCCAGCATCGCCCGCAGATGGGTGGTGAAGGCGCTCGCCTGATCGGGCAGGGTGCGGTGGGTCCGGCGTTCCATATCGTCCATCAGGTGCACGATCAGGGGCGCATCGGTCGCCTCGATGGCAGCCTCGGCGAGAGCGTTGAAGGCTGGCCACCGGTCGGGCAGGCGGTAATAGATGGCCTCCGGCCCCCAGGCGCGTATCGCCTCGATCAGCGCGGCCTGCCCCTCCGGATCGGCCGTGAAGGCCCAGCTGAGGATGTCGCCATGGCCCTCGGGCAGACCCCGATTGCCGGTAAGCTGGGCCAGGCCATCGCGGGACCAGCCCTGCAGCAGGCGCTCCTTGAACCGGCCAAAGGCCATCGCCGCCCCGATCGGGATCGGATCGATGACCAGCAGGCGTGGGTCGGGATCATGGTTCACTTCTTGGCGGGCGCTCGACGGCTCAGCATAGTGGAGGGCAGCTTAATGCGCCGAGGCGCGAGGAGAAATGCCCGTTTCCGAAGCCCCTGATCCCGCAGGGCCCTATGGCCGGAGGCTCTATGCGGAAGGCCTTGCCGAGGGTGAGCGCGGCCGCACCCTTGCCTTCGCCGGCGGGCATGTGCTGGTGCGGGACGTCCCGGGCACCGATCTGGTGGATGTGGCCGGACCCTATCCCCTGCTGGGGCTCGATCCGGCGCAGGATCTGACAGCCGCGCTGGCGGCGCTGAAGCGGGCAGGGGCTGTCAGCCTGATTGCTGTGCTGGACCCGCTGCACCAGCCATCGGCTGCGCTGTTGCAGCGGGCGTGCGATGTGGCGCGGCCGTTCAAGACGCATTTCCTGGCCGAGCCCGTCGCTGCGGCCCGCCCCAGCCGCAACCATCGCGACAAGATCCGGCGCGCCCTGCGGCATTGCCGGGTGGAGGAGCTGAGCCTGCGCCAGCATCTGGCCGACTGGGAACGGCTGGGCGCCACGCTGGCCGAGCGCCATGGCATCGGGGGTCATGCAGGGGTGCCGGCATCGCATATCGCAGCCCTTGCCGAGGACCCGGCCTGCACGCTGCTGGCTGCCAGGGATGGGGAGGGGCGGATGCTTGCCATGTCGCTGTGGCTGAGCGATGGGGAGACGGCCTACAATCACCTCGTTGTCTCGGCACCCGAGGGCTATGAAGTCCGTGCCTCCTATGCCCTTTACGCGTCGGCGCTGGAGCGTTTCGCCGGCTGCCGTGCCATCGATTTCGGGGGCGTGCCGGGCCGCGAGGATGATCCCGATTCAGGGCTCGCCCGGTTCAAGCGCGGCTTTTCCAACACGACCCGTTCGGCCTGGCTCGTGGGCGCGATCCTCGATCCCGCCCGTTATGCAGAGCTTTCACGCGGGCTTCAGACCGACTATTTCCCGGCCTATCGCGATCCGGGTCTCGGGGCAGACCCGGTGCGACAGGAAGGATGAGCGATGGCGTTCCTTGATGAGGCAACGGTCCGGGCGATGGGCTTTGCCGAACTTGGCCGCAATGTCAGGATCAGCGCCCATGCGCGCCTCTACCGGACGCAGGCGATGCGGCTGGGCGACGAGGTACGGGTCGATGATTTCTGCCTGCTGGCGGGGAACATCACCCTCGGCCGTCATGTGCATCTGGCCGCCTACAGCAATGTTCAGGGCAACCGGGCCGGTGTGGTGATGGAGGATTTCTCCGGCCTCGCCTTCGGCTGCCATCTGATTGCCAGCAGCGATGATTACGGGGGCTCGACCCTCACCAATCCGACTGTTCCCGACCATCTGCGCCAGATAACGGATGCCCCGGTCCATCTCGGCCGTCATGTGATCCTGGGTGCCGGAACCGTGGTGCTGCCCGGCGTGACCATCGGCGAGGGCGCGGCGGTGGGCGCCATGTCGCTGGTGACCCGGGATCTGGAGCCCTGGTGCATCCATGGCGGTGTGCCGGCGCGCAAGCTACGTGAGCGCAGCCGCGAGCTGCTGGCGCTGGAGGCGCGCCTCGACGCGGAGGAAGGCAGGTGAGGGCGCCCTCCTTCACCGGCGTTCATCGCGGCCATCGCATGGGCGTGCATGCGGGCCTGCCCCAGCCCTGGCAGTCCGATCATGAGGGGCGGGCGGTCGTCATACGTCGGCTCGAAGTGGCTGCCCACGCCCTGCATCCGGCAGCGCTCGAGATCGTGCCGGCCGGCCAGACCACCGCCTTTACCACACTCGGCCGAGTCGTCGTGCTGCCGGACTGGCTCAACCAGGGGCTGGGGCAGGGCGAGGATGTGGTTTTCGTCGGCCGCGGCTCATCGGCCTGGGTGATGGGCGAGGCCGCCTGGACCGCCTGGATGGACCGGTTCCGCACCCGGCTCGGGCAGATCGACGCCCGGTTCAGCTGGATGTGAAGGCGGTACCTTCCATCAGCCTTGGCAGGCGCAGCTCGGCCAGCAGGCCGCCGCCCGGATTGGCCATCAGGTGGAGCGAGCCGCCATGCATCTCGGTCAGCGAGCGCGCCAGCGGCAGGCCGAGCCCGGTGCCCTGTTCCGGTGAGGCATAGCCCTTTTCAGCGCGCTCGAAGGGCCGCATCAGGCGCTCGATCTCCTCTTCGGGGATGCCGCAGCCGGTATCGCGTACCTGGATGACAACGGCCTCGTCCTCAAGCCTCCCGCCAAGGGTGACGCGGCCGCCTTCTGGCGTGAACTTCACGGCGTTGGACAGCAGGTTGAACAGGATTTGCCGCAGCGCCCGGCGGTCGGCGCGGACCGGCAACGAGGGGGGCAGCCGCGTGGAGAGGCCGAGCCCCTTGCGCGCTGCGCGGTCGGCGATCAGGGTCCGGCAGCGGGTCGCGATCTCCCGCGCATCCAGCGGCTGGAGGTCGAGTTCGAGCTTCCCGGCCTCGATCTTGGCGACGTCCAGAACATCGTCGATCAGTTCCAGCAGATGCTGCCCGGCCCGGTGGATGTCGTTGGCATAATCGGCATATTTCGGATGCCCGGCCGGTCCGAAGATCTCCATGCCGATCACCTCGGCGAACCCCAGAATGGCATTGAGCGGGGTGCGTATCTCGTGGCTCATCGCCGCGAGGAACTCCGATTTCGCCAGATTGGCGCGCTCGGCCTCGAGCCGGGCGGCGTGTTCCTTCTCGCGGGCGTCATTCAGCTTGCGTACCAGGGCCCGGCTGTTGGCTGCCTGACGTTCGATCTGACGACGGATCGCGGCCTCGGTTTCCTCGCGCTGCTTGAAGCCGGTGACTTCGGTGCCGACCATGACCCTTCCGCCCTCGGCGGTCGGCCTTTCGGTGATCTGCAGCCAGCGCCCGTCGGCGAGCCGGAACTCACCCGTGCCGCCATTGCGATGCAGGGTCAGGCGCTTGCGCCGCCATGAGAGCGGATCCTCGCCCGGATCCTCCGCCGCGGCGATGATGTCGAGAAAGCGCAGGAAGCTCTGCCCGCGCCGTATCTTGCGCGAGACTTGCCTGTAGAGTGACCTGAACCGACGGTTCGCGAGGATCAGGCGATCTTCTGCATCCCAGAGCAGGAAGACCTCCGAGACCGAGTTCACCGCATCGGCAAGGCGGGCCTCGAGGGTTGCCAGCCTTCCATCGAGCCCCTGCGTCGGCGGCTGCCTGGCAGCGCGTTGGGGCTCGGCAAGCTCTTGTTTTTCGGGGGTCACCGGCGCCATGGCCGCTCGCTTTCGATCACATTGATGAAGAAATACTAAAGCGATTCGGTTAACGCTTCGTTAACGCGGGGTCTGCGGCCCCCGACGCCCCGGCCGATCATCGGGCCTGATTTGGCGCTGATATTTGCTGTTGGGTGCCAGCCATGCCATCTGATAACGCAGTCATGACTTCAGGGCTCCCAACAAACGAGGTTTGGCGCAATGGAAACCCAGGAACTGCACGCCCTTCTGCCCGAAGCCGATCACGATGATCAGGCCCGGCAGATGTTCATCAAGAACCTGCGCAGTCATCTCGCCGCCTCGGTGGTGCCGGGCGTGGCGCCGATCTATCAGACGAAGGTGCGGCCCGCCTTCGAGAAGGAGCACGGGCGCGCCCCCGCCGACCGTTACGAGGTTCGCAAGGCCATGGTCGGGGAGCCCTATTATCAGTTCTGGTCGGCCGCCCAACGCTGCAGCCAGGAGATGATGTTCGACAGCGTCATCGACACCATCGAACAGGATTTCCCGCGCCTGCGCCGGGAGGTGGACGCGCGCGCCCGGGGCGAGGGCCGGAACCCCAAGGGCAGCTTGCGGCTGAATCCGGGTCTGGAAATCCCGAAATATCACCGCGCCTGCGACATTCACCTGCAGCCGGGCGGCTATCACACGGAATTCACGGGCGAGGATTTCACTGCCGGCACGCTCTATGACCGGGCGCTGTCGATCTATCAGATGGGCGGGTTGGGGCCGCGCAATGATCTGCTCGGCCGGATCATCGTGAACTATTTCAAGCACACCTACCCGGAGCGCAAGCCCCTGAAAATCCTCGACATGGGCTGTGCCATCGGCAATTGCACCGTGCCCTGGGCAGAGGCGTTCCCCGAGGCCGAGGTGCACGGCATCGATGTCGGCGCCCCTGTCCTGCGCTACGCCCATGCCCGCGCAGAAGAGCTCGGTGTCGCTTGCCATTTCAGCCAGCAGAACGCCGAGGCGACCGACTTCGCCGGGGAGAGCTTCGACCTCGTGACCAGCTGCATCATCCTGCACGAGACCTCGCGCACCGCCCTGCCGAACGTGATGAAGGAGAGCTACCGCCTGCTCAAGCCGGGCGGGATGATGCTGCACCTCGACATTCCGCGCCCCGAGGAACCTTTCGTGCAGTTCCTCTATGACTGGGAGAACTACAATAACAACGAGCCCTTCTCGCGCGGGTATCGGGAATTCGATGTCGTCGGGGCGGCGCGTGATGCCGGGTTCGGCGCCACGGCCCGGCAGGAGGACGCCGATGCCGGCTTTGGTTCGGGCCAGCGCAATTACAGCGCGGGAAGCGTGAAGTTCCCGATCTTCGCGGGCGAGAAGCCGGCCTGACCATCGCTGCGGTCATGCTGCCGCCCCTTTCCGCCCCGCACGCCCTTCTCTAGACTGGGTGCGTTCGGCGAGAGGACGGCACCGGCCATGGATGGTGGGGTACATCTGGAGCATGAGGAGGAGGAGGCGCCCGGCCGGACCGGTCGCCCCTCAGCTCTGTTCGACCTGCTCGACGAGCTCTATAACGGCGCCACCAGGCGGGCCGAGAACTTCCGGCTCGGCATGCTGGTGCTCGACATATTTGCGATCACGCTGTTCGTGATCGAGAGCTTCATCAACTTTCCCGATCCCTACCACATCACCGAATTCGTCATCGGCACGATCTATGCGCTCGACTATCTGGCGCGATTCAGCGTGCACCCGGAAAGGTGGCGCTTTGCGGTGTCGATCACCGGGCTGGCCGATCTGATCGTGATCATCTCGCTGCTCGCCCCGCCGCTGGTGGAAAGCCACGCCTTCCTGCGGGCGCTGAGGGCGCTCAGGATCCTGCGCAGTTATCGGGCGCTGGCGCATCTGCGCGATCGCTATTCCTTCTTCCGCCGCAACGAGGATGTTGTGGCGGCGGTGGTGAACCTGTTCGTGTTCATCTTCATCGTCACGGCGCTGGTCTATATCACCCAGCACGAACACAACCCGCAGATCTCCAACTATCTGGACGCGCTCTATTTCTCGGTCACCGCGCTGTCCACGACGGGCTTCGGGGACATCACGCTCCAGGGGACGAGCGGGCGCATCCTCGCGGTCGTGATCATGATCTTCGGCATCTCGCTTTTCCTGCGGCTGATCCAGACGCTCTTCCGGCCCTCGAAGGTCCACAGCCCGTGCCCCTCCTGCGGCCTGATCCGGCACGAACCCGATGCGGTCCATTGCAAGCATTGCGGGGCGGTAGTGAACATCCCGGCCGAGGGCGGCTAGAGCGGATCATGTGCAGATGGTTCCGTCTGATCGGAATCGGCTCAAGGGAATGTCAGGGCGGGCGTTAACGCTATCTTCACCGTGATCCGTTGATGTGGATCATGGGAGGGGGAAGCCACCCCCTGTTACCTTTCACGGCCAAGTCAGGCCGTTGGGGCTTCAGGCCGTCGGGCCGGCTTCGCCGCGGCTCCTGCGGCACTGCCTGCAGGCGCCGATGCCGGCCACGCGATCAAGGGGGAAAGACGCACATGGATACCTTCACGCTCGACCGTACCGACCTTGAACCCGAGCTGCCGGCTGCCGACAAGGCCGATCCCTGGCGCGGTTTCGAGCGTGGCGGCTGGGCCGAGCGGATCGACGTGCGCGACTTCATCCAGCGCAATTACGAGCCCTATTACGGCGATGGCAGCTTCCTCGCCGGGCCGACGGAGGACACCACCGCCATCTGGGCGCAGGTGATGGACCTGTTCAAGGCCGAGCGCGATGCGGGCGGGCTGCTCGACGCCGAAACCGCGAAGGCGGCCGGGATCACGGCCTATGGCCCGGGCTATATCGATGCCGCACGGGAGCGGATCGTCGGCCTGCAGACCGATGCGCCGCTGAAGCGCGCGATCTATCCCTATGGCGGCATCCGGATGGTCGAGGCGGCGCTCAAGGCTTATGGCCGCGAACTCGACCCGGATTTCGAGGCCCAGTTCAACGCCCATCGCAAGAGCCACAATCAGGGGGTGTTCGATGTCTACACGCCCGACATGCTGGCCGTGCGCAAATCGGGGATCATCACCGGCCTGCCCGATGCCTATGGCCGCGGGCGGATCATCGGGGACTACCGCCGGGTCGCGCTCTACGGGATCGACCGGTTGCGCGAGGACAAGGAAGCGCAATACCGCTCGCTCGAACTCGATGTGCTGGGCCACGACACCATCCAGCTGCGCGAGGAGATCGCCGAGCAGTTCCGCGCG
>CAZPBH010000032.1:0-13000 GCA_964584645.1 uncultured Rhodospirillales bacterium
ACTGGCGCACCGACCGCTATCTGCGCCGGCTGGAGGCGATGATGGCGGTGTGCGATGCCCGCCACTCCCTCGTGCTGACCGGCACCGGCGATGTGCTCGAGCCCGATGACGGTCTGATCGGCATCGGCTCGGGCGGCAATTACGCGCTCGCCGCAGCGCGGGCGCTGATCGAGGTCGAGGGGCTGGATGCCAGCCAGATCGCCGAGCGGGCGATGGCCATCGCCGCCGGGATCGACGTCTTTACCAATGGCCGGATCACGCTGGAGAAGGTGGCGGCCGAGGAGACCAACCAGCCATGACCGGCTTTTCCCCGCGCGAGATCGTCTCCGAGCTCGACCGCTATATCGTCGGCCAGAACGACGCCAAGCGGGCGGTTGCAGTGGCCCTGCGCAATCGCTGGCGGCGCCAGCAGCTGGACCCCGCGCTGGCCGAGGAGGTCACGCCGAAGAACATCCTGATGATCGGGCCGACCGGGGTCGGCAAGACCGAGATCGCCCGCCGGCTGGCCAAGCTGGCCTCCGCCCCCTTCCTGAAGGTCGAGGCGACCAAGTTCACCGAAGTCGGCTATGTCGGCCGCGATGTCGAATCGATGATCCGGGACCTGATGGAGACCGCCATCCTGCTGACGCGCGAACGGATGCGCCGGGCGGTGCGGGCGCGCGCCGAGCTGGCGGCAGAAGAGCGCGTGCTGGATGCGCTGGTCGGCGAGAATGCGAGCGAGAACACCCGCGCCAGCTTTCGCCGGATGCTGCGCGACAACGAGCTGAACGAGCGCGAGATCGACATCGAGCTGCGCGACCCGTCGGGCGGCATGCCGAGCTTCGAGATACCGGGCATGCCGGGCGCCCAGATGGGGATGATCAATCTGGGCGAGATGCTGGGGGGCGCCTTTGGCCAGAAGACGCGCTCGCGCCGGCTGAGTGTGGGCGAGGCCTATCACGTGCTGGTCGAGGAAGAGGCCGACAAGATGCTGGACCAGGACCGGGTCGTCGCCGAGGCCAGGAGCGCGACCGAGACGTCGGGCATCGTCTTCATCGACGAGATCGACAAGGTCGCCCGCGGCGCCGAAGCCGGGCGCGGTGCGGGCGATGTCAGCCGCGAGGGCGTGCAGCGCGACCTGCTGCCGCTGATCGAGGGCACGACCGTGCAGACCAAGCACGGCGCCATCAAGACCGACCATATCCTGTTCATCGCCTCGGGGGCGTTCCATCTGGCCAAGCCCAGCGATCTGCTGCCCGAGCTGCAGGGGCGCCTGCCCATCCGGGTCGAGCTGAAGCCGCTGACGGCGGCCGATTTCCGGCGCATCCTGACCGAGCCCGAAGCGAGCCTGATCAAGCAGGTCACAGCCCTGCTCGCGACCGAGAACCTCACCCTGCATTTCGAGGAAGCGGCGATCGACGCGCTGGCCGAGCTGGCCGCCCGGATCAACGACACGGTGGAAAATATCGGCGCGCGGCGGCTGCAGACGGTGATGGAGAGGCTGCTGGAGGATATTAGCTTCACCGCCAGCGACCGCGGCGGCGAGGAAGTGACGATCACCGCCGAGCTGGTGCGCGAGCGGGTGGCGAGCCTGGCCGCCGATCAGGACCTCTCGAAATTCATCCTGTGAGGCTGGCTCGGCGCTTCCCCTCGCGGAGGGCGCCTACTATACTCCATCTTCGGCTTGGGGAACGCTGGACAGGGGGATCAGGCACCATGGCTGCAACGCGCGCCGACATCGCCGTGCCAAGGAAATTTCAGGCACATCTCTACCTGACCGAAGGCCCGCGCGAGGACGCCGAGAGGCTGAGCAAGTCGGTGGCCGATTTCCTGAACGTGTTCGGCTATGAATTCGACAATCGCTGGCGCATCCGTCAGGGCTCGTGGATCGCCGAGGCCGATGTGCAGCTTGCCGGCGAGGCCGAACCCGACAGCCTTCGGGCGCAGAGCGAACAGGTGCTGGCGACGCTCGCCGGACGCGGCACGGGCAGCCCCGGCCGGGCCGCACGTCAGGCAGGTCTGATGCTGCAGACCCTTGAAGGCATGAAAGGCATGGCCGCGCTGGATTGCGGCAGCCTGCTCTTCATCAAGTGCGATGACGCCGAGGGCAGGCCGCAGCTGACCGGGCGGCTGCTGAGCGAGGATGACCGCCGGCGCCTGGATGCCGAGCCCGCCCTGCGGACCGATCCCGAAGCGCTGTTGCGGCTGGGTTATGATGCGAAGCTGAAGCCCGAAAACGCCCTGCTGCACGGGCGCGCGCCCGGAACGGGTGCTGCGGCGCGGGTGGTGGACGAGCCTTCACCCTTCAGCAAGAACGGCTAGAGCGGATCGCGTTCAGATTGAACGCCTGAATCCGCTCTGACCTGTTATCAGACTGGACACGTTTTCCGATCAGATGATTCGATCTGATCGGAACTTGCCCTGGACGCCGTCTCCAGCCGGTGACAGGGATCGGATCGGAACCAGATCCTGCCCCCGGGGAGCGGCTGGCTCATTCTGCGCCGTAGGGCCGGGTGACCTGCCGCAGCAGGCTTTCGATGGTGCGGTTGTCGAGCATGCGGATCCGCCGGGCGAGCTCGTTGGCCAGCAGCGTGGCGTTCGGCGACAGCCTGCTGGTATCGACCGTCACACGGGGATGGCTCAGATTGGCCAGCTGCTCCAGATCGTCGACCTCGGCCACGCTCAGGCGGAAATAATCGGCCAGCCGGGCAAGCAGCGAGACCGAGGGCCGCCCGCGCTTGCCATGTTCCAGCGCCGACAGATAGGCGGGCGAGATCTTCAGCGCCTCGGCCATATCCTTCTGGGTGACATTGTCACGCTGCCGGTACTGGCGCACGCGCAAGCCAAAGGGGGTCATTGGGGTTCTCCCTGATTCTTGGTCATTCGGTTATACGCTGCACACGACTGTACGGATCATTGCGGCGCAGCATGAGGTAACTGGCTCCCGCCCCGCCATGGCGCGGATGCGCGGGGCGGAGGGCATGGACGGCGGCGGCCAGCGCGGGTTCGCGCACCCAGCAGCCGAGCTGATCGCGCAGGCGCGAGGGCCGGTCGGGGCGCCCCTTGCCGGTGATCACGAGCAGGCAGCGCTGTCCGCGCGCCCGCGCCTTGTGCACCGCCGCCTGCAGGGCGGCCTGCGCCTGTGCCAGGGTCAGACCATGCAGGTCGAGCCGCGCATCGGGCTCGCGCTTGCCCCGGCGCAGGCGGTTTTCGGTCGCCCGGTCGAGCGTGTCGGCAAAGGGGAGCCCCCTGTCGGTCGGCGGGAGCGCGGTCTCGTCGCGTGGCACCAGCCGCAGTCGCGGCGGGGCGCTCTCTGTTGCCTCCCGGTGCGCGCGGCGCAACACGACAGTATCAGCCACAGCCCCCATCCAGAGCTGCCTTTCGCTGTTGCTCAAGCTGCGGATGCGTCGCATCGTCATCGGCTTGCCAGCCTCGTTCTCGTCTCTGCCTTCTGCGCGTTCATGGGTCGAAGTGGTGGTTTGGCGGCGGCTCATCCCTGCAAGGCAGAGGACACTATCACTCGGTACAAAGACCGACAGCATGCCAGTGTAACCGGGTTTACCCTATTCACGGTTTCGGGACACGCCCCTTTCAAGACCAAAATTCCAGTGTCACCGACATAAGGATAAATTGATGGATACATTATATCGGGTCATGCCTGCAAGGGTTAATGCCCCCGGGGGCTGTTCCCGGCCGGACAGGACCCCCTGATCGAAAGATCCGTTCGGCCCGACGCGTTCCGGCTGAGTGTGGCGCGTTCTAGGTGGCAGGCTGCATCAGCTTGTCCCTCACCGGTTTCGGCACCAGAAGCCAGTAACTTCCCCGGGCGCGCATCCGTCCGGCCGCGTCCTCGGCCACGGGGCCGGCCCCCCAGAAGACATCCCCGCGCACCGCGCCGCGGATGGCTCCCCCGGTATCCTGGGCCACCATCAGGCGATTCAGGCGGCCGCCCAGCGGATTTTCGGCATCGAGCCAAAGCGGGATGCCATAGGCGACGAATCGCGGATCGACGGCGAGGGAGCGCAGCGGCGTCAGCGCCACACCCTGCGCCCCGATGGGCCCTTCGCCCTCGATCTCGCGGAAAAACACGTAGGAGGGGTTGGCGTTCATCACCGAATCGGCGCGGGCCGGATGCGCCAGCAGCCAGGCGCGGATGGACTGCAGGGACACCTCCTCCAGCGTCATCGCCCCCATCGCCACGAGCTCGCGCCCGATGGCGACATAGGGATGGCCGTTCTGCGCGGCATAGCCCAGCCGCAGCGTGCCGGCATCCGAACCCGCCGCATCGACCAGATCGATCCGCCCGGAGCCCTGGATCTGCAGGAAAAAGGCCGCGATGGGGTCATCGACCCAGGCCAGCACGGGGGCGACGTCTTCGGCCGGGCTGGCAAGGATGGCCGCGCGATCCTCATAGGGCCTGAGCCGTCCCTCGATCACCCGCCCGGCGATCCGTTGCCCGGCCAGCCCGTTGCGGAAGGCCCCGAGATCCACCATCACCAGATCCTCTGGCCGCCCGTGGACCGGGGTCTGGAAGGGACCATGGCGGGTCCGCGACCCACGCAGCAGCGGCTCGTAATAGCCGGTGAACAGTCCCTCCGCCCCCCGGGAACCCAGCACAAGCACAGGGGTGAACCGGGCCTCCAGCAGCGCGCGCAGCCCGGTGGCCGAGGCCGGGTCCCCCAGCGCCAGCAGCGCCGCACAGGCCGGCTGCCAGTCCGCCGCCGTGCCGAAGCGGGCCTGACGCCCGACCGGGCTGTCGGGGGCGCGCTGCACGACCAGCTGGCAGGAGCGGCGCAGGGCGGGAAGGGCGCCGTCGAGATCATCCTCAGCCCAGCCGGAAAGCTCGGCAAAGCGGGCCGGCACATAGCGCGCGGTCTCCACGTCGGGAGACGGTTCGGGCATGCGGGCCGCGCAGGCGGCCAGCCCAAGGCTGAGGCCGGCCAGCAGCAGGACCCCACGCACCGGATACAGAAGAGCTGTCATGGAGAACGGAATCACGAAAGGGAGGGCACGCAATTCAGGAGGGTCCGGCGAAATTCTGGCGAGGGGGGACCTCAGCCGTCGCTGCGGGTCTCGACCAGCAGCCAGTTGGGATCGTCGCTGCGCAGATTGCGGGCGAAGGTCCACACATCGATGATGTCCTCGACCTCACCCGGTGTGCCCTCGACCACGGCACCTTCGGTATCGCGCAGCACATTGGTCTGGGCGGTGACGAAGCGGACCGTCACATAGGCGCTGGCGCCGGCAAGGCGCACATCCTCGATGGTGGCGGTCTTGAACTCGACGATGCTGTTGTCGAGCACCTGACCCATCATCTCCCGGCGTTCGACATCGCGGATGAAGGTGGCGAGAAGGTCGGGCTCGACGAGCATGGTCAGGGTTTCGCGGTCGCCCTGGGCGAAGGAATCGACGACCATGCCGAAGGCGGCCTTCGCCCCCTCCAGGAAGGTCGGCTCGTCGAAATTCGGGTCGGCGATCTTCAGCTGGGTCATGGCACTCGAGCCCTCGGCAACAGCACCCTCGCGCTCCAGCGCCTCGGCCGGGGTCTCGCCCGCCTCCTGGCGTCCCGTACGGCCCAGCGGCACGACCTTGTCCTCAGACCCATTGCGCGCTGTGGGCGCATAAGGGTTGGGGCGCTGTTCCTCGCCACCATGACGGCGGCCCAGCACATTGCGTAGGCGCCAGAACAGGAACGCAGCGATGGCCGCAAAAATCACGATGTCGATGATGCCGCCCGTCTCGCCCATGATCTCTCACCCGCTCACATGCCCACATCCGGCCCGGTCGATCCCGGAACACGCCCGCCAGCCACCACAAGAACCCTGGGACCAGCAAACCAGCAACATAGGTGCCGTGCCTTAAGGAGTTAATAAGCCGTGGGCATTTCCGGTTCCCCCTTGAGCGGGCACACGAGCCGGAACCGGAGCGGCGGCCAGCCGGTTTCACGGGTGGAGAAGGCACCTTACGTGCTGGATGTCCCTGCTGCCGGAGCCCGTTCTTCCCCATGCCCCTCCTGATGTTTCTGCTTCTGATGCTGGCCGAGATCGCCGGATTCATTCTGGTCGGCCAGGCGATCGGCGTGCTGGGCACACTCGGGCTCGTCATCGCGGGGGGCGCGGCGGGCCTGTTCCTGATCCGTCAATGCGGGATCGCCGGTCCGCGTGCGGTGATCGAGGCGCAGCAGCGCGGCGAACCGCCCGACGCCGCCGCCTTTGCGATGCTGGCAACCTTCGCGGCGGGCCTGTTCCTGATCCTGCCCGGCTTCCTGACCGACCTGACCGGTGTGCTGCTGCTGCTGCCGCCGGTGCGCCGGCTGTGGTTTCCGCGCTTTCGCCATCAGGGCAGCGCCACGCTGAACATCGTCATCGGCGGTCAGGCCTTCCGGCCGAACCCGGGCTGGCGCCGCCCGCCGGAGCGCCCGATCAACGATAACGGCCATGGTCCGCGCGTCATCGATGTCGAGCATCAGGACATCGATCCCCCCGATCGGGAGCCACGCCCCTGATATTGGCCGCAAGCCTTCCCACATGCCGCCACGGCGCGTCGCCCGCCCGGCGCAGCCGATGAACCCGTCATCAAGGGGGCTGCAGGCCCCGAAGACAGACCCCACGAACCGCAAGCCCCACGAACCGCAAGAGAGCGCCGATGAGCGACGAGCAGACCAACGGAGCCAGCAAGGCCCCCGAGATGGCCAATACCGAAACCGGCGAGGCCGCCGCGGCCCCCAGAGGTGCGGCCGTGCCGATCCAGATCCACGCCCAGTACATCAAGGATCTGAGCTTCGAGAACCCCAATGTGATCGCCCGCGGCACGACAGGCGCCCAGCAGGAGCAGCCGAGCGTCAACATCAATATCGGCGTGAAGGCCGAGCCGACGCCGCAAAACGGCCTGTACGAGGTCGTCCTGACCGTGCGCACCCAAGGCAAGCGCGGCGGCGAGGACCTGTTCCTGATCGAACTCGACTATGCGGGCGTGTTCAGCTTCACCGGCCTGCCGCAGGAACAGCTGGGGGTGGCGCTTTATGTCGAGGCGCCGCGTTTCCTGTTTCCCTATGCCCGCTCGATCATCGGTGACCTGTCGGGCCAGGGGCTGATGCCGCCGCTCTACCTGCAGCCGATCGACTTCATGGCGCTGCTGCGCCAGGAGCAGGAGCGCCGTCAGGCTGCCGGCAAGGCGGAGACCCCGACCTCCTGATCAACGCCCGGATCAGCCTTCTGGGGGCAGCCGGCAAGGCCCTGCGGGCACAGCCGGCCCCCCTGCTGGCTGCACAGCGCCCGGCCTGAGGCAAGGGCGGCCATGATGCTTCCGGCCAGCCCTTCGATGAAGGGCGGCTCGGCATCGATGGTCGGCACGCGCGCAAAGGCCGGCACCCCGCTTTCAAGCGCCAGATCGCGATATTCGATCCCGATCTCGACCAGCGTCTCGGAATGCTCGGAGACGAAGGCGATGGGGGCGATCACGAGCGGCACGCCCTCGGCCCCGGCGCGCTTCACCTCGTCCTCGGTATCGGGGCCGATCCATGTGAGCGGGCCGACCCGGCTCTGATAGCTGGAAACCCAGTCAAGGCCGGTGAGACCGTGCTCGCGCGCCAGGCGATCGAGGATCGCGGCCGCCGTCTGCTCGCACTGCCATTGATAGGGATCGCCCGCAGCCACGATCCGCTCGGGCAGCCCATGCGCGCTGAACAGCAGGCGCGGCGGCGGGGTGTCGCGGCCCTTCAGCTCGTCCATCAGGCTGGCCCATGAGGTCGCGATTCGCTGTGCCCAGGCGGCAATGAAGCCCTGTTCACCCGGATAGCAGCAGAGCGCCTGTGTCGGGGCCTCCAGACCGGCGCGGCGTGCGGCTTGCTCCCAGGCGTTGAGGCTCGAGGCCGTCGTGGTGGTGGAGAATTGCGGATAGAGGCTGACCAGCATGATCCGGTCCGGCGCCCAGGCCTTCACCTCGGCCGCCGTGGCAGCACTCATGGGGTGCCAGTAGCGCATGGCGATGAAGACCCGGACCTCATCGCCGGGAAGCCGGCGGGCGATCTCGGCCTGAAGGGCATCCATCTGCGCGCGGGTGTTGGGCAGCAGCGGCGAACCCCCACCCAGCTCGTCATAGATCTTCGCCGCCGTGGGCGCGCGCAGGCGGGCAATCAGCCAGGCCAGTGCGGGGCGCACCGCCCCCGGCACGCGCAGGATGGCCGCATCGTTGAACAGGTTGAACAGGAAGGGCCGCACCGCTTCGGGGGTGTCCGGGCCGCCGAGATTGAGACCGACAAGAGCTAGCTTCATGGAGGCTGGTACGTCAGGCGTTGCGGATCAGATCGGCGAGCTCTTCCACCGCGGCCGGATCGCTCTGCGGGATCAGGCCATGGCCGAGATTGAACACGAACGGCCCCCCGCGCAGCTCGGCGATCAGGGCCCGTGCTGATGTGCGCATCGCCTTCCCGCCGATGATTGTCAGCAGCGGGTCCAGATTGCCCTGCACGCAGCCCCCATCCTGCAGATGGCGGCGCGCATAGGCCGGATCGACGCTCGTGTCGAAGGCCACACAGTCGACCCCCGTCGCGGCCCTGTAGCCCGCGAGCCTGGCGCCAAGCCCCTTGGGAAAGCCGATCACCGGCACATCCGGATGCCGCTCCTTCAGCGCACGCACGATTGCAGCACTCGGGCGCAGCACGAAGTCCCGCGCCTGTTCCGGGTTGGCGAGCCCGGCCCAGCTGTCGAACAGCTGCACGGCCTGCGCGCCATCCCTGATCTGGCGATCGAGGTAGGCGATTGTGGCCTCGGTCAGCGCGGCGATGAGGACGTCCATCAGCGCCGGTTCGCGCAAGGCCCGCAGCCGCGCCGTGACGAACTCGCCACCGCCCCGGCCCTGCACCATGTAGAGCGCCACCGTCCAGGGCGCCCCGGCAAAGCCGATCAGCGCCGTCCCGGCCGGCAGGGCTGCGCGCACCCCCGCCACCGTCTCATAGACCGGCCCCAGCCTGTTGGCGGCGTCCTCAGGATCGACATCGGCCAGCGGGGGCAGCTCACCCAGCTTCGGGCCCTCACCTTCCACAAAGGCCAGATCCTGGCCCATCGCATACGCCAGCAGCAGGATGTCGGCAAACAGGATCGCCGCATCGGGGGCGAACCGCCGGATCGGCTGCAGGGTCACCTCCACCGCCAGATCGGGGGTGAAGCACAGGTCGAGAAAGCTGCCGGCCTGTTCCCGTGTTGCCCTGTATTCGGGCAGATACCGCCCCGCCTGGCGCATGAACCAGAAGGGGGGTCTCGATGTCGGCGCACCCCGGAGGGCCTGGATCAGGAGGGGATCATTCATCACCGCCTCGGTTTAGCCGCCCCGGCTTCCTGTCGCCAAGCCCGTTATCCTCATGATCCCCCTAGAATCAGAAATATATTAGAAAAGGTAGTATGTGGTTATTAGCCCTGTGGATAGCGGGGATCAAAAGCTGCCGACAGACGATCCCCGGAATTATCCACAGATCCTCTCTGCGGGACGGGCAGAGCTTTCCGGGGACAGACGATTCTACCCCCATCATCGGCGTGCCGGGCGCATCATCCCTTCACAAGCGGAGGGAAGCTCGGATAACACCGGAAGGACGGGGACGCTTTTCGGCACCGTGCTGGCTACAGGGCAGTTGTGCCCTGCTGTCCCCCTTTATCCACAAGCGCGCTTGTGCGCGCATTCCGGTGATGAGGTGAGCCATCAACGCGCTGCTGAAAGAGTTCCACATCCATCTGGTGTCCGATGCGACGGGCGAGACCGTGGTGTCGGCTGCGCGGGCCTGTGTATCGCAGTTCGAGGGCGTGCTCGCCATCGAGCATTTCTGGAACCTTGTGCGCAATGACCGGCAGCTTGACCTCGTGATCGAGGAGCTGGAGGCCAATCCGGGTCCGGTGCTCTACACCCTGACGGATGAGAACCACCGGCGTCGGCTCGACGAGGTGTGCCGCAATCTGGGCGTGCCCTGCATCGCGATCCTGGATTCGATCTTCTCGGCCCTGACGAAATATCTCGAACGGGCGCGGCTGCCGCAGCCGGGGCGTCAACACGCGCTGGATTCGGTCTATTTCAATCGTATGGATGCGATGGACTTTGCCCTTTCCCATGATGACGGCCAGGGCGCGCGCGACCTGTTCGAGGCCGATGTCGTGCTGGTCGGGGTCAGCCGGACCTCGAAGACGCCGACCTCGCTCTATCTCGCCAATCGCGGGATCAAGGCCGCCAACATCCCCTTCGTGCCCGGGGCCGCCCTGCCGCAGGAACTGTTCGAGGAGAATGGGCCCTTCGTGGTCGGGCTGACCATCGATCCGGAACGTCTGGTGCAGGTGCGGCGCCACCGCCTGCGCCATCTCAACCAGAACGAGGATATGCCCTATGCGGAAATCGACGCCGTGAAGGACGAGGTGCGGGAAGCACGGCGTACCTTCTCGCGTCATGGCTGGCCGGCCATCGATGTCACCCGCCGCTCGATCGAGGAAACCGCGGCCGAGATCATCACCAAGCTGGCCCGTCGCCAGGGCAAGAGCCGACATGAGCTGATCGGCGATCTGCCGCCCTCCTCCACCCGACCGGGCGGACCCACGGGACAGGAACAATGAGCCGGCTGATCCTCGCCAGCGGCAGCGCCACACGCGCCCGGCTGTTGCGGGCGGCCGGGCTCGACCCGGTCATCGATCCCGCACGCATCGACGAGGACGAGATCAAGCTCGCCTGCCGGGCGGAAGGCTTCAGGGTCGAGGAGGTCGCCGAGGCGCTGGCCGAGACCAAGGCGCGGCGCATTGCCCACCGCCATGGTGGACAGGATTTCATCCTCGGCGCCGACCAGATGCTCGATCTGGAGGGCGACTGGCTCGACAAGCCGGCCGATATCGCCGCCGCCCGTGCCCAGCTTCTGCGGCTGCGCGGGCGCACCCATCGGCTGGTCAGCTGTGCGGTGCTGTTCCGCGGGACCCAGCGCGTCTGGCATCATGTTGCCAGCGCCAGCCTCAGCGTGCGGCCCTTCACCGAGGCCTTTCTCGACGGCTATCTGGAGCAGGTGGGCGAAGCGGCCCTTTCAAGTGTCGGGGCCTATCAGCTCGAAGGGCCGGGGGTCCAGCTGTTCAGCCGGATCGAGGGCGATTACTTCACGATCCTCGGTCTGCCGCTGCTGCCGCTGCTCGATTTCCTGCGTACCCATGAGGTGCTGCAAGGCTGAGGGTCGCGCGCCCTGCCCAGCTCAATCGAAGCGGTAGAGCATGATGCTGCTGGCCGTCGACACATGCAGGGCAGAGGTGAAGTGCGGGCTGGCATCCTGTTCGATGAACCCGAAACCCGAGCCCCAACCTGCTGGGGCGCTTGGTGGCGGGTTGATGAGGATACCCGTCGGGGCCCATCCGTTCGGACCTGCCGGCGATTGGGGAATGTTGATGGCGCCAATGACACGTTCACCATCCTGCGACAGATAGACGGAGGTTCCGTTGCTGATCGCCGTTTCGCCAAGTGCCCAGATATGGCCACCATAATTGCTGCCGCCGAAGGGCGCATCCAACACTTTATCCACATTTCCGGCGTCTGCCCCCTCGAGCGGGATGATCGCGATGGCCCCGGCGCCGCTGCTGATGTGGCGCATCCCGACAGCGAGCTTGGTCGGCAGCGCCGGGCTGCCGCCACCGGTGTTGACCGCCAGCGCCCGCCCGAATTCGCCATAGCCGGGTGGTGGTGACAACGGCCAGTTGATCTCCGAGGCCCAGCTTGCGCCTTCGTCGATCATCAAATGGACCTCATTGGCGCCCGGACAGCCGACAAGGAGGGTCGTGGGATCATCGAGGAAAGTCACCGCAGCGCCGCAGCGGGCCCCGGGGCCTGATCCCGGAGCCACGACCTGCTCTTCCGAGGCCATGTCGTAGGTCGTGTCACCGTCACGGTCATAGACGTAGACCTTGCCTTGATTCGAGCCGAAGCCCGGTGCACCGACGGCAAGGCGTGAGCCCGTCATATCGGGAGCCTGGGCGATCGACATGCCGAATGAATCGCCCTCTGCGGCGTCGCTGGCGTTGATCGTGAAGGGATTCATGGCAAGGCCCAGATAACCGATCACCCGGCCGGCGCGGAGGGTGACGGCGTCGATATCCGCGCTCGGCATCCCGGCAACCATCCCGTCATTGAACGCCATGTCAACGATCGTGCCGAGAGCGACCGCGGCTTCGAGGCCTGGAATCGCCGCCGGGTTCGTCTCGATGAAGGGGGGCGCCGATGCCCCGTCATGAAAAAAGAAGAGAGCATGGGCGTTGCCCTGGGGGGTGGTGCCGTAGGTGGCAATGACGCCACCATCGTTGTTGTAGATGTTGCTGCGCACCATCTCCCCGAAACCATCCATCGGCGGATCACCGTGCGGGGTCAGCTCGTCTACAGGCTGGCTGATCAGCACCGAAAACGGATAGCTCGCCAGATAGGCCCCGGCGTCGGTATCGAATACGGCCACCATGATCTGGATCCGGTCCCCGGCGCGATTCACGGGCACCGTGCCCGACAGCGCGACTTCATTGCCTGAAAGGTTCAATTTCAGATCGAAATCGGGGTTCACATAGGGCGACACGCCGAAATCATGGTGAGACGGCGAATCGTTGAAAAGTTGGATGGTGGCGCCATCGATGGTGGCAGCACCAAAAGCATGTGCACGAAGATGGGCTGACCCGGCGACATCTTCCTGAAGTGTAATGGTCCCCTGATAGCTGTCACCGACGGCATAAAGCGAGGGAACATTGACCCAGGGCGCGATGCCGCCGCTTTCTGCCCCGCCGCTCCCGCCATCGGGTTGTTGCGCGACCCCCCGCAAGCCCGGCACCTCGAAGCGGAAGACGAGGCTCTGGGCCATGGCCGGGCTCTGGGCCAGAAGCGCCATCATCGGGATCGTGGCCAGCGCGGCCAGCGCCAGCGCTTTCAGGTTCTTCATCATTTCAGACCCCCCGCCCTGGACCAATATTCCGATCAGATGATTCCATATGAACGGAATTTGCCCTAGCGCTGCAGTTCGAGGATTTCGGACTCCGCC
>CAZPBH010000033.1:0-12894 GCA_964584645.1 uncultured Rhodospirillales bacterium
CGGCCGAGATCGACATGCAGTTCGGTGAGGCTGAAATCGACATTGTCGATGACGATGTTCGCCGGAAATTCCCACCATTCGACGCTGATCGCACCTGGACCGACGAGATGAACGGTCGAATTGGCCATGTCGCGGCGCAGGCCAGGGTCGGCTGCAAAAGCTTTGGTGAAATAGCTGTCGATGGCCGAGTCTGTCCCCCCGTCGATCGTCTGGGGGTTGCCGGCAGCATCATGAAGGCGGATCTCCAGCACCTGCGGGCGGTGGGTCAGCAGCAGGCCCAGCGCGGTATCCAGCGCCATCGGGTCGGACGGGCTCGTCCCGCTGCCGGTGGGGCCGTTGGGAGCGACATAGACCCGCACGATCCCGCTGGCGCCGACGAGATCATCAGCCTGCTCGGCATCGAGGGCGACGGCCCGCACGATACCGTTGGGTGCGCCGCCGGTAATGTCGATGGTGTAGCGTCCGCCCACACGCTGGATATCGGCACAATCGGGCAGGGCCCGGCTGTTCAGCTGCGGCGAGACGATCGCCCCCAGCAGCGCCCCGGCAGCCGCTGGCGGCGGATCGCTGCGCACGACCCTTCCGTCCACAACCTCGATCTCATAGGTACCACCCTGGCCGCCGGTGACGTCGAGTTCGGGGTCCGTTCCGCCGGTAATGTCAAAATCCGTGCTGTGATAGGGGCAATAGAGATAAGGCGCACCCCAGGGTGTTTCTGTCGGAAAGCCCTCGGCACCCGGAAGTTGAGAGTAGGTTCCGGTGGTGTCCGGTGCCGGCAGGCTGCGCTGGCCGTTCGCGTCGAGGGCGATGGAGGCACGCAGAAGGTCCTCGGCCATCTCGATACGGTTGAAGTTCTCCAGCGAGGCCATGGAGCGCGAGCTCGCCTCGAAGCTCGTCATCACCGCATAGGTCGCCGAGGCGGCGAGCGCGATGGCAATGAGCGCATAGAGAACAATGGAAACCATGGCAGGTACCCGACCCCAGCTTGCCGCGACATGCCCTCAGGCACAAAAAATTCAGGGCCGTCGCCGGCGTCGCACAAACATTCCCCGGAACATCCATCGCTGCAGGCGTTGGCTGAGCCCGAAGAGCGCGGCCAGCAGGGCCACAAGGCCGGCCAGCAGCCAGCCGCCATCGCGCAGCCAGAGCCCCACCCCGATCAGCACAAGCGCCATCACCCCATCCAGCGCCTGCAGGGAGAAAAGCCGCGCTCGCACGCGGCTTTTCCCGATCATGCCCTGAAGGACCGTCGCCTCAGAGCTTGTACCACATCACCAGATTGGTCGAGGCATCGATGCCGCCAGAACTAGCATCACCGGCGCAGCCGAACCGCGCCGTTGTCGTTCCGTCGGTGAAGGCCTGGTTGACATTACCGTCGCTATGACCGGCCTCGGTATTGACACGCTTGCAGACCGCCTTGGCGCCCGTATCGGCAGCGGTGATCGGCAGGCACGCGACAACGACTTCAGCAGCGGTCGCGGCCGCAGAACATTCTGTGACTGCCCCCGTCTGGTTTCGGCTGGTCGTGGCCCAGGCGCCGGCCCCGGTGATCCCGCCCGGCGGATCGATGGCCGTCAGATAATCATTGCCGACAAGCGCCGTTGCCATCGTGACGTCATCCTGATAGGCGGCACCGTCATTGCCGCTGCGGTACAGCGTGGCGGCCGCGGAGATCTGCGAGCCCTGGTTGATGAGCGTGGCGGCCGAGGCCTTGGCGGAGCCCTGCAGGAAGGCCGAACCGCCATAATAGGCGCCCATGAGTGAGGCGACGGCGACGAGCGCGATCGCGATCACGGTGACGATAAGGTTAGCCATAAGTCTTTACTCCCCCTTTGCCATCGAGCGGCCGGCTCACCCGACCCCCCTTTCTTGCCAGAAACCGGACCGCCACCCGAATGCGGGTGGCGTGCCCTTCTCACCCCGCGAATTTCAGCTCCATGCTGAACCCGTCGGAATCCTCACAGCCCTCCCCCATGCAGAACCGGACCATCTCCCAGCCCGGGCACAGCATGGTGGCGACGGACGCCTCGCCCAGCCGGACGGCGGCATCGCCAAGCCCGGCCCGCGAGGCCTGAATGGTATCGGTGGCGGAATCGATCTCCGCCTTCAGCCCGAGGCTGCGCAGCCGGTCGCGGCACACGCTGGCCGTTTCGGCCCCGCCCTCGCCCGCCTCGGCGCGCTGCTCGGCAATCGAGACGGCCAGGGCCACCGAGCCGGCGATCTGGCCGAGGCCCAGCGCAAACAGCACGAGACCCAGGGTCACGAGCTGCTTCGGGCTCATCGACAGGGCGCCCAGCCTTTCGGCGATACGCTGCAACATCATGGGTGAACTCTTCCCCGATATCCCCTCACAGCCTGACTATACGCCGAGGGGCAGCAGACGCAAAATCCAGTGTTGTGAAGGTTTTGTTACAGCAGTATTCCCCGGCCGTGTTCTGGCGCCGGGCGGGCCTCATCTATCCCATGTTGTTGATGATGCCGGCCGAGAGCTGCAGCATGGGGAGAACCGTCTGACCGAACAGCACGATGCCCGACATCGACAACGCCAGCGCCGAGACGACCTGCAGGGTCGGGGCCACGACCGAAATGCGCTGGATGTAAAGGTTCTGATACTGGGCAGCCAGGTTCTCCAGATTGGTCGCGATCTGGTCGCGGTCGCTGGCCAGCATCAGGGCGGCCCTGTCGGTCGGGTGCAGGGTCTTCATGCCGGTGGCCCATTTCTCGCCCTTGCGCAGCGCGATGAGCGAGCGGCCGAGATCTTCCTTCAGGGCGCCCCGCTTGGCCGAATCATAAGAGGTCTTGAGCGCCTCCTCCATCCGGACCCCGGCGCGCACCAGCAGGCTCAACCGGTGCAGGTTGATATAGTTGTCCTGGTCGAGAACCATGTCCGAATACATCGGGATCTTCATGATGATCTTGTCGGCGATGATGGGGAACAGCGTACGCCCCACGGTCGCAAGCCAGAACAGGAGGCCCATGATGACCATCAGGACGACCATCAGGATCCCGCCATAGGTAGCGGTTGCGTCCACCCAGCCGGTGTTGATGGTGTCGCCGGCCGATTGCATGATCGACATTTCCTGGATCTTCGGCCCGACATAAAGCGAGGCGCCGATCATGATCACGCCGGCGATGAAGAACGAACCGAGCGCGGTGCCGAGGCCCTTGGAGGACATCCGCTTGACCTCGGAGGTCTTGCGCTCGAAATCGGCGGCTTCCTGAAGGGCGCGCCAGGTCTGGCCGGATTGTGCGCCGACCTTGACGATCAGCCCGACAGCACCGGGAAAGTTCTTGCGATCCTCGCTGATCGCCGTGGTCAGATCGATCCCCATCTCGCAGCGTTCCAGCAGGTTCGAAGCAGCATGCGACATGGCGCCGCTGAAGGAATCGCGGATCAGCCGCAGCGCTTCCGTGGTCGAGACCTTGGAGGCCAGCATGGTGGAGAGCCGGACCATGAAGGTGTAGCGGTCGGTCGTGGACATGCCGCCGCCCTTCTGTTTGCGCTTGCCGCGGCCGACATGCAGCACGGTGCCGAACCTTCGGCCCTGCCGACGGGCAATCTCGGGCGTGTTCGCATTGATGATGATCTCGCGAACGTTCTTTCCCTGCTTCACCGTCACGCTGTAGGCCGTCACTGGATCGTCCTCCGCTGGGGCTTCGGCTTGGCCCTGCTCTGCAACAACCTGCAGGGCGTGGGCGCGCGCTTTCCCTGGCCATCGGCATGATCCCGGAGCTGGGGACAGCACCGGAGCCAGAGACAGGCGCGCCCACCACTGAACACCGGCAAGGGTGGCCAACAGGTTAATTTCCCGACTGTGCGATTAGGGTATTGAAGTTATTGCAGGGTTGGTGTCAGATGACGCTATCACCCGTGTTGGTGAGGGGAGATGGGGACGTTCAATACGGCACGAGCCGCCGAGACGACGCCAGGGGCGGCGCGTCCGGAGGAAGACGACCGCCGCGCACAACCGGAAGGGGCAGGCGCCGGAGCGCGCGGCTCGATGCGTGCGCCATCACGCGCCACGCCTTCCCTGCGCACCCCTGCCGCCTTCATCATCACGGTTCTGGCGATCGCCGCCCTGCTGCTGGCGGGTGGCCTGGCCTTCAACCTTGCAACGTCCAACCTGCCCGCCCATGCGCAGGATGCCGGCAACCCCTTTGCGCCGACCGTCGACAGGGGTTCGCACCAGATGCATGACCTTTCGACGCGGATCATTCCGAGCCTTGAACGCCAGATCTCCTCGCTCGAGCGGCGGATCGACACGCTCCAGCGCGAGGTCGTCTCGGTGCGCGAAAAGAACGCGGAACTGGAGCGCGAGCTGGAGGAACGGCCCGTGATCGTCCCGCAGGATGCGAGCCAACCACCCGCCCTTCCCGGCTCCGAACCACCCAGCGTCAATGGCGAGGAGACCCTGCCCGGGCTTGGCGATCTTGAGGCGCTTGGCCTCGCGGCCGAAAATGATGCGCCGCCCTTGCGCCAGTTGGGGGATGCGAGCCCCGGTATTTCATCCGAGTCGATTCAGGGGGCCACCTTCATTGGCTGCGTTGACGGCATGGTGATGTTCCGGGACGAGAACGACTGGACCTTTTTCGTGACGCCTGAGGAAGCCTCGAGCCATGCACTCTTTGCGCGTATCGGCTGCGGCGGTTAGCCTCGCCTTCGTGCTGGCGGGATGCACGCCGCCGCCGCCGTCGACCGATCTGATCGACGCCCAGCAGGCTATCGCAGAACAGGTCGAAACCTGGTCGGCGCGATCCGGCATCCGGCGGATCAAACTGCCCGGCCGCTTCTTCGTGAGCGAGCCGGTCCGCCCCGGGCCGCCGGCGCAGATACTCGCACAGACGATCAGCCTGCGCACACCCGCTACACCGCTGACCTTTCGCGATGTGGTCCGCATCCTCGAGAACCGGGGTATCACGGTCGCCTATGCCTGGGATCAGGCCGACAACATCGAGACGACCGAAAGTCTCGTGCTACCCTTCCGGCGTTTCGATGGCACGCTGGCGCAACTCCTGACAAAGCTTCGCATGACGCTCAATGTCGCAAGCTGGTGGCAGGGCGGGGCCCTCTATTTCTCCTCGCAGGAACGGTTCGCGATCACCGTGCCGCAGGAACAGTCGATCCTCGATGTGATCGCGCAGGAAATCACCGATCTCGGCGGCCAGGATGTCATCGGCTCGCTCTATGGCGGACAGATCAATTATACCGCCCCGCCCGCCCTACAGACGGAGGTGATCGAGCCCTTCCTGAAGCGGCTGACCCGCAATCTGAGCGAGATCACGATGCAGCTCGCCGTCGTTCAGGTCACGTTGAACGAACAGAACCAGCGCGGTTTCGACTGGGCCGGCTTCAATCTGAGCATCGACGCCGAAAACAACCCGAGTGACTTTTCCTCAGGGGCGCTGACAAGCAGCTCCCTGGGCGGAAGGCTGATCCGCGACAATATCGCGATCTTCGGCACCCAGAGCGCCATCACCGTCAACTCGGCGATCAATTTCCTCTCGACCTTCGGCCGCACCCGCACCATGCAGAATGTCGAGATACGCACCCTTGCCGGCCAGTCGGTGACCATTGATTCCACCGAATCGATCCCCTATGTGGAAGAGATCACCAGCTCGACTTCCGGCGATTCGACGACCCAGGGTATCGAGTTCGCCGAGGTCGATGTCGGGATCACCCTCAACATCACACCCTATTTCGACAGTGACACAAGCCTGCTGACGGTTGCGGTCGATTTCACCAACGGGATCCTGCAGGAATTCCTCGAGGTCTCGGCGGGCGACGATACGGTACGCCGGCCCGTCACCCGAAGCCAGACGCTGAACGATCTTGTACGTGTGGCGGCCGGGGAAACCATCGTCATCGGCGGCCTGTCCACCGCCACAAGCAGTGACAACCGCAACGCGCCCTGGGCGTTCTGGGAGGTCGGCAGCTCGAACAGCAGCGACAGCCGCAACGCGCTGTTCATCATCATCCGTCCCATGGTCACGCTTTTCGAGATCGAGGGGATCGGTTTCGAGGATATGCGCCAGGCGTCCGTCACGGCCCCGGCCGGCGTCGCCGAACCGGCTCCCGCAGCCCCCCTGCCCCGAATTCCCGGGCTCGAGCCCCCAGGAGGGGCCGAGACCGACCGGAGCGAGGACGGTATTGACCGAACGGACGCCATGGCCGCACCCGCCACACCGGCAGCCCGGATCCGTGAACTCGAGGACGCCTACAAGACCGGAGCCCTGCCCCTGCCACGCTCGGGCGAACCGATGACACGCGGCATCCCCGACGTCACCCAGCCCCTGCCACCCATCGAGGGCAGGGAGCCCCCACCCGATGCCGGGTATTTCGACGATCTCCTCGATCGTATCATTCCGCCGGGCGATGCAGGACAGGCGGGGCCATGAAGCGCAAGAAGCAAAGCCCTGAATTCGATATCGGTGCGGTTGAGGAAGACCGCAGCCGTCTCTCCACAACCTCGCTCGCCGCCCGGATCGTCATCGACTTCCTCGAGGGCACGACCGAGAAGAACCACGCCGTCGCCTTTGCGCGCGGGTTCATCGACAATCATTTCGACGCGCCCGAAGTCGCCGGCTGGTATGTCTGTCCCTATGAAGGGGGCTTCGTCTATGAGGTCCATGAGGGCGGCGCCGGCCGCGCCTTCACGCCCGCAGCCCTGGACATCCTGCGCAATGACCCGGAAGTCACCGTCGTCGTGCCGATGGCGCGGCGTTACCTGCTGGTCAAGCGGACCCCCAGCGGCAGCTACGCTTCCATTCTCCTGCCGGAGGGCATGGATCCTTCCGACGAGAACACCATCGAGGTTGAGCCGGGCCCGCCGCTGAAGCGCTACAAGACATCGGGCATGGTGGTGTTTCAGGCCGGCCTCGCCGCCTTTGCGACAGGCTTTGCCATGCTGCTCGTCACCACGCTCGTCTACAGCTCGGGCGTCCTGATGCGCCATCTGCCGATCTTCGCCGAGCGGTCGCCGGACAATCTCCCGATCACGCAGTGGAACCGCATCAACCAGCAAGCCAGCGTCACGCGCTATATCAAGAGCCTGCGCTTCGAGAATGGCCGCTGGACGGTCGAGCAGGCCGAGCGGGTAGTCGTGGATGACGAACCGCCAACGCTGAACGCCCCGAACTGATCAGGCTTGACGGCGCGGGCCAAACAGATTGGCCAACAACCGCTCGCTTGGAGCGGATCGCGTTCAGACTGAACGCGTGAATCCGCTCTAACTTATTATAAAGCTGGACAAACTTTCCGATCAGATGATTCCATCTGACCGGAATTTGCTCTAGCCGAGCGCCGGCTGGATGACGGCGGCATGGGTGCCTGCTTCCTGGCGCAGACGCTCCGCCATGTCCTCGACCGGCAGCGGCTTCCCGAAGAAATAGCCCTGGCCATATTCGCAGCCCATGCTCACGAGGATGTCGCGATGGGCGTCGGTTTCCACGCCCTCCCCGACGACGTTCATGCGCATCGTGTGGGCGAGCGACATGATGGTCCGCACGATTTCGAGACTGCGGAGTGAATCGGTACTGCGCGCCACGAAGCTGCGGTCGATCTTGAGATGGTCGATCGGGTAGCGATGCAGATAGCTCAGCGAGGAATAGCCCGTCCCGAAATCGTCCAGCGCGATGGAAACCCCGAGATCCTTGAGCTGCTCGAGGATGTCGAGCGCCATCTCGGGATCGTGGATGAGCACCGATTCGGTAATCTCGAGATGCATCCGCTTCGGGTGGATGCCGGCGCCATCGAGCAATTCCCGGATTTCCCGGACAATCTCGGTATCGCTGAAATGATGGCCGGAAATGTTGCTGGACAGGAAGGGGCCGTCTTCGCCGTCCGAAAGACCGTGGGCGGCGCGCACCTTCTCAAGCTGTTCCCAGGCCGCGCGCAAGACCAGCAGGTCTATGGCCCGGATCGAACCGCTCGCCTCGGCCAGTTCCACGAATTCCATGGGGCTCACATAGCCGCGCGTCGGGTGGCGCCAGCGCACCAGGGTCTCGAACCCTGCCGTTCGACCGGTGCCGAGATCGACGATGGGCTGGAACACCGGGATGAATTCGCCCTTGTCGATCGCCTCCTCGATCTCGTGTTCATGCTTGAAGTCGAGGAAGGCGCGGTTGAGGCCCTCGGAGGGATGGGTGTCCTCCTCACCGGCCAGTTCGGTGACATCCGGATCATCCAACGCCCCGATGAGCCCGGCCTGCGAGGACCGGAACCGGGTGATGAGCGTCTTCATGAGCAGCTGGACGACCGTATCGGCGCTGTCGATCCGCTTGCGCAGCTGTTCGCGGCTGACGACGATCAGATGCGCCTCATTCAGAACGGTGACCGTGGCGGATCGCATTTCCTGATCGATCAGCGCCATCTCCCCGAAGATCTGGCCGGGTCCGAGCCGGGCCAGCACGATCTTGTGACCGGCGCGCAATGCCGAGATCTCGACCTGCCCGCGCTCGATCACATAGGCGCAATCGCCCATCTCGCCTTCCTGGAACACCATCTGTCCGGGCAGCAGAATTTCGCGCGCGGCGACCATGACACCCTCCCCGACGGCTCCCGACCTCAGCTGATCGATGGTTGCCCGTAGCGCTGGCCGGGTCAAGCCGCCTTTTCGGCAGGCTCGGCCGGCCCGATCATGGTCTCGATCTGCCGCAGGAAATCCTCGAATTGCGGCGAGCCCTCGGCCGCATAGTTGAGGTTCCTGAAAAGGCCGGTGATGCGGGTGAACCAGTCGCGCGCCTCATCCTTGTCGGTGAAGCGCATCGGCTTGGAGAGGATACGATCGAGCAGCTTCAGCATCCGCACCTGACGGGTGACGGGGCAGGAGATGTCGACGGGATCGAAGGCATCCTGCTGCAGATAGACCATGTCCAGCAGGATCGATTTCTGCAGCACCACGAAATCGTCGAGGCTGATGCCCTCCTCCCCGGTGACCTGCATCATCTGGTCGATGCCGCGGCCCTGCTTCAGCAGATCGCGGCTCCTGCTCACGAGATCGAGCCAGCCGGGATCGACATCCCGCAGGAAATAGCCCTTGAGCTGATCCAGATAGCGCGACCAGCTGATCATCGGATCGATGGCCGGATAGAACCGCTTGTAGGCGCGGTCATAGGACAGGCCGAGAAAGGTCTTGACGGTGCCCAGCGTCGACTGGGTAACCGGCTCCTCGAAATTGCCGCCGGCCGGGCTCACCGTGCCGATCATCGTCAGCGCCCCACGGCCATGGCGGGTCTCCACCACGCCAGCGCGCTCGTAGAGGCCCTTGATGGCGCTGTCGAGATAGGCGGGAAAGGCCTCCTCGCCCGGGATTTCCTCCATCCGGCCCGAGGTTTCGCGCATCGCTTGCGCCCAGCGCGAGGTGGAATCGGCGATCAGGAGGGTCGAATAGCCCATCTGCCGGTAATATTCACCGATCGTGAGACCGGTATAGAGCGAGGCCTCACGGGCCGCGACCGGCATCGCGGAGGTGTTGCAGATGATCACCGTCTTGTCCATCAGCGAGCCGCCGGTGCGCGGATCCTCCATCTGCGGGAATTCGGTGATCGTCTCGACCACCTCGCCGGCGCGCTCACCACAGGCCACGACGATCACGATATCGGCGGTCGAATAACGGCTGATCAGGCCCTGAAGCACGGTCTTGCCGGCGCCAAAGGGTCCCGGCACACAGGCCGTGCCGCCCTCCGCAATCGGAAAGAAGGTATCGATCATGCGGATGGTGGTCGTCAGCGGCCGATCGGGGTAGAGCCGCGTCACCAGCCCCTGGCGTGCCATGAAATCGGGCAGCGGTCGGCGCACCGGCCAGCGCTGGGTCATGGTCACCGTGCGGTCGCGTCCGCCTTCGGTCGTCAGCTGGGCGATGGGCTCGTCGACCTCGAACGCACCCGACTGGATCCAGAGCACACGCGCGCTCTCGGTCATGTCGAAGGGCGCCATGATCTTGTGCTCGAACCGGCCCTCATGGACGGTGCCCAGAACATCGCCCGCACGCACATGGTCGCCTTGCCGGGCGACGGCGGTGAACGACCATTTGCGCTCGGGATCGAGGCCGGGGATGTCCTCGCCGCGCGGCAGGAAGAAGCCATGCTCGCTGGCCATGACGCTCAACGGGTTCTGCAGCCCGTCATAGACCTGCCCCAGCAGCCCGGGCCCAAGCGAGACGCTCAGCAGCTCGCCCGTCAGGATCACAGGATCCCCGACACGGACCCCGCTCGTCTGCTCGAAGACCTGGATGTCGGCGCGGTTGCCGCGAACCCGCAGCACCTCCGATTTCAGGCGCTGTTCGCCGAGGCAGACGAAACCCACCTCGTTCTTGCGCACCTCGCCGCGTTCCATGACGATCCCCATCACGCTCTCGCGCACGGAGATCACACGGCCAAGCGCCCGGGCAGCCTCGATGTCAGGCTGCTGCTGTGTCGCGGATCCGTCCATGTTCACCCACCACCTCATCCAGGAGTTTCTCGAAGCGCGGTCGCGCCTCGCGCGTGTCGGTACGCGTCCAGCGCTCCACGATATCCCATCGCGCGACATAGATCAGTACGGCTTCGAAGCTGAAGAAATACTGGCTCGCGAGCCGGTCGAGATGACCCCAGCCGACATCGAGCAGCACCTTCTCGATCCCGCGCGGATCCTCGCGCTCGAAGGCGGTCGCGAGTTCGTTCATCCAGGGAAAGATGATCCCCATGCCGAGATCATGGCGCTCCCAGTTGGCCGCCATCCGTCGCAGCCACGGCCCCACACCCCATCGGCTATGCGGGTCGGGCGGGTCGAGGCCCTGGCGGCGCATGCGCAGGGCCGCGAACATCGTCCGGAAGGTGTAGCGCGCGCTCAGGATGTCGTGCAAAACCGGGTTCTCCCAGCGCGCCATGACCTCCTCGAACTGGTCGAGCACCGCTTCATCGCTGGTGGAGGCGGTCTGCCGCGTCCATCGCAGCACCTCCTCCATGTCGAGCACGGCCGCGAGATCATCCGGGTGCAGCTGCTGCAGGCGCGCTTCCAGCCGCGGGCGACTGATCGGCGGATGGGGGTGGGTGAAATCCTTCCCCAGCGCCGGCAGGCTGGCCAGCAGCGCATAATATCGGCGCGAAGGCTGCGTCATGGGCCCTGCCTGTGCCTCCTTGCCTGCTGCACCCGGGGGCTCAATGGATCACGCCTTCAAGCAGGGCGCGAAAGCGGGGCAGCAGGTGCGCACGCAGGCGTTCGGCGATGGCGGCGTCATCGAGCTGGACCTCGATGTCCTTCTCGACCAGCCGCACGAACAGGCCAGAGCCCTCCCATGTCGCATCCGGCGAGAGCTCGACACCATCGCGCAACATGTCGGCGGCAATGTCGAGGGCAAGGCCCGCCAGCGAGCCATGTTCGGCCTTCTCGGGCTCGCGGCGGATTTCGTCCAGACCGATGGCTTCGCGCGGGAGCATGATCTGCAGGGATTCCTGGGAGGTATCCTCGGGCAGGTTCTGGCCGGCGATCTGAAGGATGAGACGACGGAGAAGCTCCTTGTCGGAGAGCTCATGGCCCACGATCCGGCGCAGGCGTTCGGTAAACGATCCCGTCAGCCGGCCCTTGAGCTCCAGCACCGCATCGCGGGCCGCGAGGCTCACGGCTTCCTCGGCCGCCTTCTTCAGCGCGCCGGCTTCGGCCTCGGCCTCCCGCTTCATGGCCGCGACTTCGGCGCGCGCTTCGGCCCGCATGGCCTCGGCCTGGCGCTCGGCCTCGGCGATCAGCCGTTCCGCCTCCTGCCGGCCGCTCGCCACCCCCTGCTCGCGCAGGCGGTCGATCAGCGCCTGCACGCCCGAGCCGGCCTCGCCCTCATTCTCTGCATATGCCATCGCCCGTCCCCTAGGATGGAATGTTGCCGCTGGTCACCAGCGCGAACACCAGGATGAACACCGAGAAGCCCTCGACGATGGCTGCCGGCGCCAGCGAGAGGGCGAAGATTTCCGGCTTGCTCTTGGAGGCGGTGATCGCCGAGGCGCAGCACATGCCCTGCTGGATCGAGCTGATCATCAGCCCCAGCCCCGCCAGCGTGCCGAGCGCAAACAGCGCCAACCCGTTCTCGACCGTCACCTCGCGGGTCAGCGCCAGCAGCAGGACGATGCCGTAGATGGTCTGCGATGACGGCATCGCGCTGGCGCCGACATAGCGCCCATAGCCGCTCTCGCTCTCCAGCATCGCGCCCGCAGCCGCCATGCCGGCACGTGCACATGCGATCGACGAGCCTATACCGCTGAGCGCCAGCACCCCGAAGATGCCGACCCAGCCAAGACCGATTACGATGGGTTCCACGCCTTGCCCTCCCTGCGATGGAAAACCTTGAACGGATAGCCCTCTTCGGACACCGCCCAGTTGAAGAACTCGATGACGTTGAGGCGCAGGCCGTGCACGACCCCGCCCATGATGCCGAGTGCGAAATTGATCGCATGGCCGATGACGAGCGCGAGCCCGGCGATCAGCAAGCCCACGCCGGGGATGCTGTCGGCCGACTGCTGGGCCAGCTGGTTGAAGGCTACAGCCAGCGAACCGCTGGCGAGGCCGAGCGCAAACAGACGCAGATAGCTGAGCACATCGCCAAAGGCCTGGGTGATCTTGGTCAGGCTGCCGATGCCGAGCAGCACGCGCACCGCACGCGCGCCCGGCCCGGGCGGCCAGGGCCGGTCGCTCTGGCTGAAGCCGACGACCATCAGGGCCCCCACAACCATCGCGATCCCGCCGGGAAGCTCAAGCACCGGGACCATGCCCCCGGCCCCGAGGCCCAGCAGACAGGCACCAAGCACGACCACCATCCAGCCAATCGGCGCCAGCATGACCGGCTGGCCGCGATGCGCCCAGGCCACCATCGCATTGGCCACAAGCACATGGATCACACCCACCGCGACCGAGACTCCCATCATCGCCTC
>CAZPBH010000034.1:0-2796 GCA_964584645.1 uncultured Rhodospirillales bacterium
TTTTTAATAAGTTAGAGCGGATTCACGCGTTCAATCTGAACGCGATCCGCTCTAGTAGGTCGAGGCCGGCCCAGCACCCCCTCCATGCTGCGCGATCGGTGCCGGCTCGCCCGAGGCCAGCGCACGCATCCTGGGCAACAGCCCGCTCGTACCGATGCGGAAATGGACCGGGCCCATCCGGTCCACGCCCATCAGCGCCTCGCCCAGCGCCATGTATTCCGCCGCCGTCTCGGCCGTGCTGACCCCGCCCGAGACCTTCACCCCGCAGGCAGAGGCGGGGTTGCGGGCGTTATGATCGGCAGCGACGCTCATCATCACCGCCGCGGCTTCGAGGCTGGCTCCGGCCTCGATCTTGCCGGTCGAGGTCTTGAGGAAATCGGCACCGCAGGAGACAGAAAGCCGGCAGGCGGCCTCCAGTTCGGCCGCATCGTCCCAGGCCCCGCTTTCGAGGATGACCTTCATCTGGCGCCCTTCGGCGGCCTGCCTGGTGGCCCGCAGGACCTGCCCGGCAGCATCCTGGTCCCCGGCCGCCCAGGCTTTCCAGGGGAAGACCACATCGATCTCATCGGCGCCCGAGGCGACAGCGTTGGCTGTGAGCCTTGCAACCCCTTCCGCATCATCTTCTCCGGTCGGGAAATTCACCACCGTGGCGGTCTGCACGCCCGTGCCCTTCAGCCCTTCGGCGGTCTGCTTCACATGATCGGGAAAGACGCACAGGGCTGCGACCCTGCCGCCCGGCCCGTCGGCGTCGCTGATGAGGTTGCGGATGTCGTCAGCGCTTTCCGATCCGGTCAGGCTTGTCAGGTCGATGGCAGCGATGGCGCGCTCTGCGAGGGCCTTGTCGGCGGGCATCGCTGCGGCAGTGCGCCTCGCATCGGCAATGGCCTTCTGCAATGTCGGTGAGAGGTTTTTCATCGGTCCTGCCCCCTTTGAGGATCCCGCCCGGGAACGCTCAAGCGGATCGCGTTCAGAGTGAACGCGTCAATCCTCCATATCTGACTGTCAGTCTAGACACATTTCCCGAGCGCATGAACCCGTCTGATCGGCATGGGCTCAAGGCGGGCGCTTGAGGGCTTTCAATCAAGAGCCAGCCGCGGGTGGGGGCGGTGTGGGCGTCCATCGCGCCGGGTCGGCCGGGCCCTGTTCGCCGGTGATCATGTTCTTGACCTCATGGCCGGCGGCGGCGCCGATATCGCCCTCAAAGGGCGGGAACCACACAAAGGGAATGCCCTTCCTCTCTGCATAGCCCAGCTGGCGCTTCAGCTTGCCGGCATTCGGGTAGAGCTCGGTCGCAATGCCCCGCGCGCGGAACCCGGCCGCGAGGTCGCGCAGCTCCGAGCGGCCCTCGTCATGCGGCCGGATGATCAGCAGATCGGTCGGTGTCGACCGGCCCAGATCGACCTTGCCATCGGCCAGCATCCGCGCGAACAGTCGCGACAGGCCGATGGAGATGCCGACACCGGGCAGCTTCCGGTTGATGAAGGCGCCGGCCAGATCGTCATAGCGCCCGCCCGAGACGACCGAGCCATAGCCCTCGGGGCCGTCCACCAGCCGGCCCTCATAGATCGTGCCGGTGTAGTAATCAAAGCCCCGCGCGATGGCGAGGTCGGCCAGGATGTCATGGCCGGCGAGGTCGTCCATCACCCGGGCCAGCTCGTCCAGCCCCTCTTCCAGCACGGGATCCGTAACGCCCAGCTCCTGCACCGCCTTCACGAAACCCGTATCGGGGGTGCGGATCTCGCCCAGCTGCAGCACGCGCTCCGCCAGCCCGACCGCCAGCCCCGCCTCGTTCTGCAGGTCGGAGAGCACGCCGGCCCGGCCGATCTTGTCGATCTTGTCGAGGATGCGCACCACCCGCGCGGTGTCGGCGATGCCGAGCCCCGCCAGATAGCCGTTCAGGATCTTGCGGTTGGAGAGATGCAGCCGCACCGGGCCGACATGGATGCGCGCGAGCGCTTCCAGGGCCACGGCGGCGACTTCCGAATCGAAGCCGAGATCGAGCTGGTCGACCGCCACCACGTCGATATCGCATTGGGTGAACTCGCGGAACCGGCCATCCTGGGGCCGCTCGCCGCGCCAGACCTTCTGGATGGAGTGCCGCTTGAAGGGGAAGCTCAGATCGTTGAAGTGCTGGCCGACATAGCGCGCGAAGGGCACCGTCAGGTCGAAATGCAGCCCGAGCCGAGGCTCCCTCCCGGATCCCTCATCGGCCTGCAGGCGGGTGAGGGTGTAGATTTCCTTGTCGGTCTCGCCCTTGGCGAGAAGGTGCTCCAGCAGCTCCACCGCCGGGGTCTCGATATTGGCATAGCCCCAGCTTTCGAAGGTGGCGCGGATGCCATCCAGCCAGCGCAGCTCGGCCTGCCGGGCTGCGGGGGTCCATTCGGGAAAACCGGATATGCCGCGGGGTTTGGTGCTCATCCTTGTCCTGGCGTCTCAGGCGGCGCGCCGCCGGGAAGGGGGGCGGCCGTCATCTCCCTCGAAGAGGGCCGCCAGCTGGTCGATCATCGTGCCGCCCAGCTGCTCGGCATCGAGCAGCGTGACCGCACGGCGATAGTAACGTGTAACATCATGGCCGATGCCGATGGCGATCAGCTCCACATCGCTGCGGGTCTCGATCGCGCGGATCACCTCGCGCAGATGCTTCTCCAGATAATTGCCCGAGTTGACCGACAGCGTGCTGTCATCGACGGGTGCCCCATCGGAGATCACCATCAGGATCCGGCGCTGCTCCGGCCGGGCGAGCAGGCGGCGATGGGCCCAGAGCAGCGCCTCGCCGTCGATATTCTCCTTCAGCAG
>CAZPBH010000034.1:2806-4978 GCA_964584645.1 uncultured Rhodospirillales bacterium
TGTCGGCGGCCTTGTAGACGATATGGCGCAGATCGTTCAGCCGCCCCGGGCGCGCCGGCTTGCCGTCCTCCAGCCATTTCTCGCGCGCCGCGCCGCCCTTCCACGCCCTTGTCGTAAAGCCCAGCACCTCGGTCTTCACGCCGCAGCGTTCGAGGGTGCGCGCCAGGATGTCGGCCGAGATCGCGGCGATGGAGATGGGGCGCCCGCGCATCGAGCCGGAATTGTCGATCAGCAGGGTGACAATGGTGTCACGGAAGACCTCCTCGGCCTCCTGCTTGTAGGACAGGGGCTCCATCGGGTTGGCGATGACCCGGGCCAGCCGGCCGCTGTCGAGCAGGCCCTCCTCCAGATCGAATTCCCACCAGCGGCGCTGCCGGGCCATCAGCCGGCGCTGCAGCCGGTTGGCGAGCCGGGTGATGGCGCCCTGCAGGGGCACGAGCTGCTGGTCGAGCAGATGGCGCAGCCGGGCCAGCTCATCGGGATCGCAGAGATCCTCGGCGCGCACGATCTCGTCATGGGCGGGGGTATAGACCTTGTAGGGGAGGTCCTCGCCGCGATTGGCCCCGATCGAGCGCCGTCGCTGTTCGGCATCCTCGCCCGCAGGTTCGCCGGAGGCCTGATCGCTCTCGGTTGCCTGAGCCTCCTGTTCCTGTTCGCCTTCCTGCTGCTGATCCCCCTCGCTGCTGTCCTGCGGCTGGGGCGGGGCGTCCTCCATCGGCGGCTGCCCGCCGGCCTGGGTGCCCGCGCCGTCGCCTTCCTCGTCTTTCGGCTGCTGCTGGTCCTCGTTCTGTTCGCCTTCGGCCTGCTGCTGATCCTGGTTGCCCGGATCATGGTCGATCTCGAGCTCGAGCCGCTGCAGCAGGTCCCGCACACGCGCAGCGAAGGCTCCCTGATCATGGGCGTCGCGCGCCAGATCGGCGAGGTCCAGCGCCCCGTCGGGCCCCAGCTTCTCCTCCAGGAAGGGGCGCCAGAGATCAACCAGCGCCTGGGCGCTTTCCGGCACCGGTCGGCCGCTCATCTGCGCCTCGGCAATCACGCGCACAGCCTCGCCCAGCGGCGCCGATTCGCGGTCTGTCGCATCGGCATAGCCCATACGGCGCAGACGCACCTCGTTCGAGGCGCGCAGGTTGTCCGCCACCCCGCTCATGGCGCGCGCGCCCAGCGATTCGACCCGGGCCTGTTCCAGCGCATCGAAGATGCCACGGGCGCGCTCATCCGTGGGACGCGAGGCCGCGTGGACCTTCTCGTCATGATGGCGCAGGCGCAGCGCGATCGCATCGGCCGCCCCGCGAATGCCGGCGATGACGGCCGGGTCGAGATCGGGCGGCGGGGCCGGCAGACGTGCGCGCTTCCCGCTCAGCCCCGGCAGGTCATTGCCGAAGCTGGTCTCGACCTCCCCCGTCTCGGCCAGAGCCCGCAGGGCGGAGGTCACCGCAGCCTTGAAGAGCTCGCGCGGATCATCGCGGGAGGGAGCCGTCATCGGGGCAGGATATCCGGGCTCAGAAGCCGCGGCCGCCCGGCACCGTGCTTTCCTCCAGCTCGATGCCGAAGCAGCGCTGGAAGTACTCGGCCACGGTCGGACGTTCGGCTTCGTCGCACTTGTTCAGGAAGGTCACCCGGAAGGCAAAGACCAGATCGCCCAGGATCTCGGCATTCTCCGCCCAGGTGATGACGGTACGCGGGCTCATCACGGTGGAGATGTCGCCCTGGATGAAGCCGGCCCGGGTCAGGTCGGCGAGCCTGACCATGGCCGCGACCTGATCGCGCCCCTCGGGATTGTCCAGCCGGGGCAGCTTGGCCAGCACGATGGCGGTCTCCGCCTCATGTTCCAGATAGTTCAGGGTGGCGACGATGTTCCAGCGGTCCATTTGGCCCTGGTTGATCTGCTGGGTGCCGTGATAGAGCCCGCTGGTATCGCCCAGCCCGATGGTATTCGCGGTGGCGAACAGCCGGAAGCTCGGATGCGGGTGGATCACGCGGTTCTGGTCCAGCAGGGTCAGCTTGCCCTCGACCTCCAGCACGCGCTGGATGACGAACATCACATCCGCCCGCCCGGCATCATATTCATCGAACACCAGCGCCACCGGGTGTTGCAGGGCCCATGTCAGGATGCCGGGCTGGAACTCGGTGACCTGCTTGCCGTCCTTGAGAGTGATGATATCCCGGCCAATC
>CAZPBH010000034.1:4988-5805 GCA_964584645.1 uncultured Rhodospirillales bacterium
CGGCATCATATTCATCGAACACCACCTCCACCTGGCTCTGCAGCGCCCAGGGCAGGATGCCCTCGCGGAATTCCGTCACCTGACGGCCCTCGCGGAGCACGATGGCGTCCTTCCCGACGAGATCGATGCGGCTGATATGGCTGTCGAGGTTGACCCGCACGCAGGGCCAGTTCAGCTGGGCGGCCACCTGTTCGATATGGGTGGATTTGCCGGTGCCGTGATAGCCCTGCACCATGACCCGACGGTTATGCGCAAAGCCCGCGAGGATCGCCATCGTCGTCTGCGGGTCGAACCGGTAGGTCGGATCGAGGGTCGGCACATGCTCGCTCGGCTCGGAAAAGGCCGGTACCTGCATGTCGCGGTCGATGCCGAAGGTCTCGCGCACATCGACCTGCCGGTCGGGCAGGGCACGGTGGGCAAGGTGGTGGGAACCTTCGGCAGGCATCGGGCTGGCCGTCATCAGATCGGGCGAGCGATCCTCGGCGGCGCGGGAGGTGGCAGCAGTCATGGGGTTCGATATCGGCCGCGCCCGCGCCGATGGAAGTGGGGCAGCTCACGAAGCTGGCCGCCGCGCGGTGCAGGGCGCAGATCCCGGTGTTCGCCCTGGTCGGGCCGGTCTGGGGTCATGCAAAGGCCGTCTTGAGGATCTGATAGGCCTGGTTGATGACCTTGAGTTTCTCTTCGGCCAGCGGATCATCGGGGTTGCGGTCGGGGTGGAGGGTCTTGGCCAGCTCCTTGTAGCGGGTCTTGACCTCCTCAAGGCTGGAGGGCGGCTCCAGCCCCAGAAGCTTGAGGGCTTTCAGCTCCTTGAAGTCGG
>CAZPBH010000034.1:5815-12844 GCA_964584645.1 uncultured Rhodospirillales bacterium
CTCGCCCTCGCCCTCACCGGCAAAGCCGAATTCGTTGAAGATCTGCTCGCGGATGCGGAACTGGTCGCGGGCATCCGGTCCGCTGCCCAGCGCCCAGGTCGGCCGGTCCCAGATGGCATCACGGCGGATATGGTCCTCGATCTGGGTGTCACTCATGCCCTCGAAATAGTTCCAGGCCGCGTTGTAGGCCCGCACATGGTCGAGGCAGAACCAGAAATACTGGCGCAGCCGCTGCGGTGATTGCGGCGCCCGATAGGCGCCCTGTTCGGTGCAGCCCGGATAGTCGCACACGCGCAGGTCCGGCCGACTCCCGGGATCGGGAGGGACGAAAGCCTGTCGGCGTGCCTCTCTTTGCGCTCGGCTCGGCATCCTCCAACTATGGCGCGGCGCCCATAGCCCGACAACCGAGAACGCCCACGCATGCACGGAGCCCGAAAATGAGTGTTGCCGAAACCATCCGCCGGAAGCTCGAGGACGGCCTGCAGCCCGAATCGCTCGAGATCATCGACGACAGCGCCGCCCATATCGGCCATGCCGGCCATGACGGGCGCGGGGAGAGCCATTTCACCGTGCGCATCCAGGCCCGCGCCTTCGAGGGCCTGTCGCGCGTGGCCCGGCAGCGGCTCGTGATGGATCTGCTGCGCGAGGAACTGGCGGGGCGGGTCCACGCGCTGTCGATAGATGCCCGCTCTACGGATGCATGATCAGATACCTTTTGCCAAAAAGGTTGATCGGCTATTCGCCTTTTTCAGCGATATACTAGATCTGGAGCAATCGAGCCCGTCGCCATCCCATGGTACGGCAACCACAGGGTGTGCCCGGATTTGGCTGAATTCTGCAGAAGGCTTAACGGGAAGGAATAAGAAGATATGTTTTTTGCAGTTGATCGACCAACCGGAGGTGGTAGCTTGATAAACGAAGGTTCGATGCAGGGAACCGAGGCGCATCTCTGGGAGACAGGCGGGATGAACATGATGGTCAATACGGATGTGGCAGAGGTAGAGCGGCCCGCGCGCGAGGCCCGCAGCACCCTCATTTCCAGGAACGTCATCGTGGAGGGGAAGCGGACGAGCGTGCGCCTTGAAGGCGACATGTGGGTCGCGCTGATGGACATCGCGCGGCGAGAGGGACGGTCGATCAACGAGCTTGCGACACTGGTCTCCCGGGCCAAGAAACCGCGCACCTCGCTGACGGCGGCCATCCGTGTCTTCATCATGGGTTATTACAAGGCAGCCGCGACCGAGGAAGGCCATCAGAAGGCCGGCCATGGATCCGGTGATTTCCTTGTCCGGTTCACGCAGCGGCCGCGCCAGAGGCTCGGCGAAACCGAGCCGGCTGAATAAGGGGACGCGCCCGGCCCGTCAGGGGGGCTTCAGATGTCGGAGGGGGGCTCGCCTGCGCTGTCGCGGGTCGACCATGCGGGCCAGTTCCGGGCCACCACCTCGCCATCGCTGCGATAGATGTGGCAGCTGTCGATCAGGGCCGGTTTCACGGGTCGGCCCTCCGCATCCTTGCCGTCCCAGCCGACCCGGCGTTTCTTCTCCTTGTAGAGGGCGGGGTAGACCGCCTGAAACGCCGCTGTCGCCATCGTGCCCAGCAACTCCGTCTGGTGCGTGCAGCCCTCGATCGTTGGCACCAGCTTGCGGACCTTGCCCCGCCAGCCGGGTCCGATCCGCTCACCGATCAGACGTCGGTAATTGGGCGTGATCGCCCCGCAGGTGCCAAAGGGGCCGAGATCGGTTTCGGCGACCACATCCCTGATCACGAGCCCGTCATCGACCGTCAGGCGGATCCACATCTCGTGGACCGGGTCACCCGCCACGACCTCGCCGCGCGTGCGGTTCGGAAAGGCGTAGCTCTTCACGTCCGTCAGGTGCCCTTCGATGTCCCACAGGCCATCCTCGCGCCGATAGCCCGAGCAGGTGATTCGGCGCGCGTGGATCGGCTGGCGCGGGGCGGGGGGCGGCAGCGGCATGGGTTCTAGAGCGTGCCTTCCTGGCCGAGATCGAGGAACTTGCGGCGCCGCTGCGCCTTCAGATGCTCGGCCTCGTAATAGGTCAGCTCCTCCAGCGCCGCCTCGAGCGTGTCGCCCAGCCGGCGCGCGGCTTCCTCGGGCCCGCGATGGGCGCCGCCCAGCGGTTCCTCGATGATCCCGTCGATCACCCCCAGCGCCTGCAGATCCTGTGCCGTGAGCTTGAGGGCGTTGCTGGCCTCGGCCGCCTGGGCGCCGCTGCGCCACAGGATCGAGGCACAGCCCTCCGGCGAAATCACCGAATAGACCGCATGTTCGAGCATCAGCACCTTGTCGGCGACACCGATGGCGACCGCCCCGCCCGAGCCGCCTTCGCCGATCACCGTTGCCACAAAGGGGGAGCCGATGCGCAAACAGGCCTGCATCGCCCGCGCGATCGCCTCCGCGTTCCTCGGCCCCGATACCGGGATAGGCGCCGGCCGTGTCGATGAAGCTCAGCACCGGCAGGTGGAACCGGTTGGCGAGGTCCATCAGCCGGATGGCCTTGCGATAGCCCTCGGGTCGGGCCATCCCGAAATTGTGCTTCAGGCGGGTCTCGACATCATGGCCCTTCTCATGGCCGATGATCGCGACGGAACGGCCGCGAAACCGGCCGAGGCCGCACAGCAGGGCCGGATCCTCGCCGAACAGCCGGTCGCCGGCCAGCGGCACGAAATCGTCGATCAGCCGGTCGATATAATGCGAGGCGTGCGGACGGTCGGGATGGCGGGCCACCTGCACCTTCTGCCAGGGGGAGAGCTTCTGGTAGCTCTGCCGCAGCAGACGATCGGCCTTCGCCTGCAGCTTGGCGATCTCGTCGGCAATGTTGACCTCGCCATTGGAGGCGACGTGGCGCAGTTCCTCGATCTTGCCTTCGAGTTCGGCGATCGGTTTTTCGAAGTCCAGAAAGGTGATGCTCATGGGGCCCTGAATCGGGATGCGGGGCGGCGACAGACCGGTATGCCTGTCATGTAGGCAGTGCCCCGGCCCACATCACCCCGTGCCGCCTGCCCGGCCAGCAGTTCGGCCCGTGCGACGGGCGAGCGGGTGGCGGGTTTCGACCAGCTCGCGCAGCCTTTCGGCCGAGACATGGGTATAGATCTGGGTCGTGGCGATATCGGCATGGCCCAGCAGCTTCTGCACGATGCGCAGATCGGCACCGCCATCCAGCAGGTGGGTCGCGAAGGCGTGGCGCAGCACGTGCGGGCTCACCGCCAGCGGATCGAGCCCGGCCTCGGCGGCGGCTTCCTTCAGCAGCTGGGCGAAGCGCTGGCGGGTGAGGTGTCCTCCTGCAGCTGCGGCGGAGGGAAAGAGCCAGTCAGCCGCCCCGCGCTCCTTGGGCCGAACCTCCAGCCAGCGCAGCAGGGCAGCGCGCGCGGGCGCGCCGACCGGCACCATCCGCTCCCGCCCGCCCTTGCCGCGCAGCACCAGGGCGGTGGCATCCGCCACCAGATGCCGGCGGCGCAGGCTGACCAGCTCGCTGACCCGCAGACCAGTGGCATAGAGCAGCTCGACCATCGCCGCCAGCCGCCGGCCGGCGCGGCTTTCATCCGCCGCGAGATGGGCCAGCAGCGCCTCGACCGCCTCCACCGAGAGGAATTTGGGCAGCGGGCGCCCCTGCCTCGGGGCGCCGAGACGCGCGGCCGGATCGTCAGGGCGCGCGCCCTCCTGCGCCAGGAACCGGTAGAAGCGGCGAAGGGCGGAAAGCCGCCGCGCCGCACTTCGGGGCGCAAGCGCTGCCAGGTGCCGGGTCTGATAGCGGGTCAGATCTTCCGCGGTGGCACCGGCCGGATCCTCGCCCAGGAACCCCGCCAGATCGAGCAGATCGGCGCGATAGGCAGCGAGGGTATTGGCGGCGGCACCGCTCTCGGCCGCCAGGGCATCAAGAAAGCGCTCGATCGAGGCCGGCAGGGCCGGGCGCGGTCGGGGCGGGCGCCCGCGCGGCATCGGCTAGCCGCGGGGGTCCGGGCTGATGGCGACCGTCAGCGCCTCCACCGCCATGGCGCGCGCGTCATCGCCGAGCCCGACCGTGCGCAGATCCTCGATCGCCCGGGCGAGCATGGAGCTGTGGGCGAGGGCCACCCCGCCCGAGCCCAGCGTCATCAGCGCCCACAGGCCAGCCTCGCCGGTCCGTCCGGCCTCGGCCGCCCCGTCCATGCGGAACAGCACCGCCGTCGACGGCACATCGGCCCGGAAGCGACGGCCATCGCCCAGCGCTTCCAGCCATTGCGCCTCTGTCGTCGTGACCCCCAACGCCGCCAGCGCCGCCAGCCCGCGCGTGATGCGATCGGCCGCGCCGTCATCGAAGCTGTCCTGCATGCGTGCGATCCAGCGGTCGAGGGCGATGACATCGGGAAGGCGCCCGGCGGCGAGTTCCGCCACCGGCTCCAGCACCGCATGGCGCAGGAAGGGTTGCTCACCCGCCGCCCGGCTTGCCGGCGCCATCCAGCGCTGGGCCTGATCGGCGCGGCCCAGCCGGTAGAACAGCCGCGCCACATCGGCCGCCATCCAGCCGATATCGTCCGATGGCTCCAGCGCCAGTGCCAGATCGGCGACGATCTCGGCAAAGCTGCCTGTGGCCGGGCCAAGGCCCTCGATCATCGCCTGCAGCAGCTCCGCCTTGGCTGCGCGCGCCGAGGCGGCGTCATAGGCCTGCAGCAGCAGGGCGGAAGCCGCCGGACCACGGATGTCACCGCCACGGACCCGCTCCAGCGCATTGCCGCGTTCGCTCGCGGAGAACTGGAGCGCCCTGAACTGCGCCGCCAGCCTGTCCGGGGTCAGCGAGGCGAGAGCTTCGGCATCGTCCAGCAGAGTGAGGCGGGTCGCCCGGTCCAGCCGGTCGAGGCTGAGGGCCAGCGGGGCCAGGGCCGGGTCGTCGAGCCGGTTCAGCGTACCGGGCGGCGGCAGATCGCCCAGCCGAAGAATCATCAGGTGAAAGGCGTTGAGGTCCTCGATCCGGGCAGGCACGAGGTCGGGCACCTCAAGGGCGTCGATCAGGGTGAGAAAGACATTGTCCTCGATCCCGCGCTCGCGCAGCAGGCCGGCCTGAAGGGCGGCCGTGTCACGCTGCCCTGCCGCCAGCTCGCACAGGACGCGCATCCGGGCCCAGAACATCGCTTCGTCCTGCCGGGTCATCCGGCGCCCCTCGGCGCGCAGATCAAGGCAGATGGTCTCCAGATCACCATCGGCGAGCAGCGCCCGTGCGGCCGGTTCGGCCACGAGCGGATGCAGGCGCAGGTCGGCCAGCGCGCGGGCCAGATCGCCTGCCGCCGGCGCCCGGCCGGAGCGGCGCAGAACGTCGATCCTGAGGGCCAGAAACGCCTCTGCCGCACCGCTGTCCTGTTGCCTGACCCAGCGCGGATCGTCGGCCTGACCAGCGCCCGAGGGCCGGGCCGGGGCCAGGGCCGCCGGCGCCCAGGCTTCGGTCAGCATCAGCCGGTCGAACAGGGCGCGCTGGCTGTGCCCCGGCAGACCGGCGGGAAGGTCGGGCAGGAAGGTGGTGAACAGCGCCGCCGGGGCCCCGCGCCAAAGCTCCTCGCCGGTTGCCGGGGAGCTGCCCTTGATCATCCCGTAGGCAGGTTCACTGCGAGCGAGCCCGTCGGCGCCGGGCGCGGGGCGTCGCTCGTCAGGCGGGCCGAAGCCGGGCAGTGTCGGGCCGGTATCGGCGCCGGGACCGAAGGGGCCGAGCGGGACCGGGGCGGCGGGCGCGCGGTCCTCGGGAGCGGAAGGCGAGGCGGGTTGGCGCTGCACGTCCTCGGACGGGCTTTCGGGAACCTGCAGGCGCAGCGGCTCGCCAGCGAGCGCCGAACCCGCCAGCATGGCCAGCACCACAAGGGATGCGGCCGCGATCGGGGTGGTCCACCTGTGCACGCTACTCACCGGCCACCCGCCGGGGTTCAAGGACTACGGTTTCGCTGAGGATGGACTGGTCGGCCGGCGGGTTCCACGTCGCCAGATAGAAGGCACCGCCGGCGAGGGCGAGAACCAGCACGATCGCCGCGATCCGAAGCAGAAGGGTCATGGGGCGGGGGATGCTCCGCAAGGGGTGGGTCTGCCGGGCGGGGCCCGGCGCGCTCGCCTGCCAGAGATGGGCGCAGATGCCGGTCTTGGAACGGCCGTTTTGCGACAACTTCTTGGGAAGAGACAGGGCCGACCCATCTGAAACGGGCTTTGTGGGTGCCCGCATGATGACGTCTTCCGCCTCGATTTCCGACCAACCCGCCAACGCGCCGGATGATGCGCTGGCGCGACGGCTCGACCGGCCGCTTGTCTTCATTGGCCTGATGGGGGCAGGCAAGTCGGTTATCGGGCGCCGTGTGGCGGAACGGCTCGACCTGCCTTTCCGCGATTCCGACACGGAAATCGAATCGGCCTCCGGGCTCAGTGTCGCCACCCTGTTCGAGGATTTTGGCGAGGCCGAGTTCCGGGACCTTGAACGCCGTGTGATGGCGCGGCTGATGGATGAAGGGGCCTGTGTCATCGCGACAGGTGGCGGTGCCTTCATGCAGCCGGCCACGCGGGCGCTGATACTGGAGCGCGGGATCGCCATCTGGCTGAGGGCGGATCTCGACATTCTGGTCGAGCGCACCGGACGCCATGATCGCCGTCCCCTGCTGCGTGGCAAGGACCGACGCAGCGTGCTGGCCGCCCTGATGGCCGAGCGTGAGCCCGTCTATGCCGAGGCACCGATTGCCGTGATGACGGATCAGGGCTCCAAGGATGCGATGGTGGAGCGTGTACTGGCGGCGCTTTTCGCCTATCTAGAGGGCGGAGATGCCGAAAGCGGCTGACCTGCCGCCGGCACCACCCTTGTGGAAGACCCATGACCTTCGCCCCTTCAGAGCCAGCTGAGCACGGCCCGTTGCGCCTTGTCGTCGATCTGGGTGCGCGCAGCTATCCGGTGCTCGTCGGCGATGGCGCGCTCGACGGGCTGGCCAGCGCGGCTGCACAGCTGGGCAGGGCGCCGCGCCTTGCCCTGATCAGCGATGAGAACGTCGCCCCGCTGCATGGGGACCGCG
>CAZPBH010000035.1:0-6495 GCA_964584645.1 uncultured Rhodospirillales bacterium
GGCCGACACATGCGGTCTTTGTGCCGACCATGGTGCACCGGCTGCTCGGCGATCCGGAAGTGGCGAGCCGCGATCTCTCCAGCCTGCGCCATCTCTCCTACGGGGCCGCGCCGATGGCGCCGGCGACCATCCGGCGCTGGATGGCGGCGATGCCCTGGTGCACCTTCACCCAGAGCTATGGCATGACCGAGCTTTCGCCCGTCGCCAGCTCGCTCAACCATGAGGACCATCAGGACGAGGCCCGGCTTGCGACCGTCGGCCGGGCTGTCTGGCCGGCGGAAATCAGGATCGTCGACGCCGACGATCACGAGGTGCCGCGCGGCCGGATCGGCGAGATCGCGATTGCCGGCCCGCAGGTGATGCTGGGCTACTGGAACCTGCCGGAGCTGACGGCGACGACCCTGCGCGGTGGCTTCCTGCATACCGGTGACGCCGGCTGGATGGACGAGGAGGGGTTCATCACGCTCGTCGACCGGGTCAAGGACATGATCATCTCGGGCGGGGAGAATGTCTATTCCGTGGAGGTCGAGACCGCGCTCTACAGCCATCCCGATGTGCTGGAGGCCGCGGTGATCGGTATCCCGCACGAGGAATGGGGCGAACAGGTCCATGCGATCGTGCGCCTGCGTGAAGGGGCGGCCCCCGATGCCGAGGCGCTGATCGCCCATTGCCGCGCCCGGATTGCCAGCTACAAATGCCCGAAATCCGTTGATTTCCGGGATTCGCCCATGCCCATCTCCAGCGTCAACAAGATCCTGAAATCCGAATTACGGGCGCCCTATTGGGCGGGCCGGGAGCGATCCATTGGCTGAGCGTGGGCGCCTGCGGATCGCCTATATGGGCTCCCCCGATTTTGCCGTGCCGGCTCTGGCCCGGCTCATGGAGACCGGCCATGAGGTCGTTGCCGTCTATGCCCAGCCGCCGCGGCCTGCCGGGCGTGGGCAGAAGGAGCGTCCGACACCTGTCCATGCCTTCGCCCAATCAAATGGGCTGGAGGTGCGCACGCCGACGAGCCTGAAGGCATCAGAGACGCAGGAAGCCTTTCGGGCGCTCGATCTCGATCTGGCGGTGGTCGCGGCCTATGGGCTGATCCTGCCGGCGCCGATCCTTGCAGCACCGCGGCTGGGTTGCGTGAACCTGCACGCTTCGCTGCTGCCGCGCTGGCGCGGTGCCGCCCCGATCCAGCGGGCGCTGCTGGCCGGCGATACCGAGACCGGGATCACCCTGATGCAGATGGATGAGGGCCTGGATACGGGCGCGATGCTGGCGGAAAGCCGCACCGCCATCGACCCGCGCGAGACGCCCTCGACCCTGCATGATCGCCTGGCAGAGCTGGCGGCGGCACTGCTGGTGGCCGAGTTGCCGCGGCTGGCCGAGGGGGCCGAGGGCACGCCGCAGCCGGAAGCCGGCATCACCTATGCCGCGAAGCTGAGCCGGGAGGAGGGCCGGATCGACTGGGCGGGCGAGGCGGCCGGGCTTGACCGGCAGGTCCGCGCCCTGACCCCCTGGCCGGGGGCGTTCTTCATGGCCGGCGATCGGCGCGTGAAGCTGCTGGAGGCTGAACCGGTCGGCGAGGCCACGGCCGCGCCACCCGGCACCCTGCTCGGCGCGGATGGGCGGGTGGCCTGTGGCGGCGGATCGGTGCTGCGGCTTCGGGGCGTGCAGCCGGCCGGCAAGGCCGCGATGGGGGTGGTCGATTTCCTCAATGGCTGGCGTCTGCAGCCGGGTGCGCGCTTCACATGAGCCTGACCCGGTTCCGGCTGCTGCTGGAATATGATGGCGGGCCCTATCATGGCTGGCAGCGGCAGGCCGAGGGGCCCAGCGTGCAGGCCGCGCTGGAGGCGGCGATTGCGCGCTTTGCCGGGGCCGAGGTGCTGGTCGAGGCGGCGGGGCGCACCGATGCCGGGGTGCATGCGCTGGCGATGGTCGCCCATGTCGATCTGCCGGATCGTTTCGATGCCGATACGGTTCGGGACGCGGCCAACGCCCAGCTGCGCCAGGCCGACCCGCCGGACGAGGCGATCAGCGTGCTGCGCGCCGAGGCCACAACGGCCGAGTTTCACGCCCGGTTCTCCTGCACCGGCCGCGCCTATCTTTACCGCCTTCTCGACCGGCGGGCGCCGGCGGCGCTGGAGCGCGGGCGGCTCTGGCACGTGCCGGTACCGCTTGATGAGGCGGCGATGGCCCGGGCGGCCGCCCCGCTTGTCGGCCATCACGATTTCACGAGCTACCGCGCCAGCGAATGTCAGGCCGCGAGCCCGGTCAAGACGCTGGACCGGCTGGAGGTGATCCGGGCAGGGGCGGAAATCCACATCCATGCGGCGGCACGCAGCTTCCTGCATCATCAGGTGCGCAATCTGGTGGGCACGCTGGTGCAGGTCGGGCGCGGGCGCTGGACGGAGGATGCGCCGCTGGCCGCGCTGGAGGCCCGCGACCGCGCCGCCGCCGGCCCCACCGCCCCGCCCGAGGGGCTCTATTTCGTGGGCGCCGACTACGCGGCGGAGGGCGAGGCGCCGCCGCCCCCGCCGATCCTGAGCAGATAGATGTCGTTCAGGTTGAAAGGCAGCGGCCCGGGCGCGTAACGGCCACCGACGGCTTCAAGGAACGTGCCGGAGTCATGACGGCTCAGGGCGTTGTCGACATCGAGGCCGCGTTCTGCCCCCCGCGAGATCGTTTTGCTATCGAAACAGGCGCCGGCAGCGCCGCCCGATCCGTCGATCCCGTCGGTGTCGAGGAACAGGCCCTGCACCGTCACGCCCGGCCCCGCCCCAGCCCCAGACGCCGCCAAAGCACGGGCGCAGGCAAGCGCTGCTTCCTGATTGGGTCCGCCGCGTCCCGCAGGACCAGAGCCCAGATCGACCGTCACCTCACCGCCGGCGATGAGGAGCGTGCTGTCGGGTGCCGCCAGCGCCCGTTCGGCAAGGGCACGGCCGATCTCGGCTGCCTCGCCCACCCAGGCGCCTCCGAGATCGACGGGCGTAAGACCCTCGGCTCCGGCCTCGGCCGCAAGGGCGCGGCGCAGATCGTCATTGCTCAGGACCAGCGCGAAGGGTCGCGGGCCGATCTCTTCTTCCTCGCCGGGGAGGGCATGCAGCGGCCACGCATCGGGGTCCTCGCCAAGTCGGGAGAGGAGGGCGCGCGCCGCTTCCGGGGCAGCCGGGGCCGGCATGGTCGGGCCGGAGCCGATGACGGCAGGATCATCGCCAACGACATCGCTCATGGCGAGGGTCACGATGCGGGCCGGGGCCGCAGCGCGGGCCAGGTTGCCGCCCTTGATCCGGCTCAGATGACGCCTGACGGTGTTGATGGCATGAATGTCCACGCCACTCGCCAGCAGCCGGGCGTTGAGGGCAGCGAGCCGATCCAGGCTCACACCCGCAACCGGGGCTTCGACCAGCGCGGAGGCGCCACCGCTCAGAAGCACCAGCACCACATCATCCTTTCCGGCTGAATTGGCGAGGCTGAGGGCGCGCTCACCGGCCTCAAGGCTGCCGGCATCGGGCTCGGGATGGCCGCTGATGATGACCTCCCAGCCCTCGGGGGGCTGCCAGCCCAGCGCCTGAAGCGCGCCCGCACGTGTAGCGATCAAGCAGGCGCCGAGGCGGAAGGGCGCCAGGGCGGGAAGGGCGGCTTGAACCATCGCTGGGGCCGATTTGCCGAGCGCCATCACATGGCAGCGCCCGGCCAGTGGCGGCATACGGGCCAGCGCGGCGGCCATCCGGCCTTCAAGGTCGAGCCGGGTGCAGGCACGGGTGAAGAGGTCCACCAACGAACCGGTCATGCAGGGGAAGGCCGCAGGGAAGGCGGCGTTCGCCTCACCCGGCGCTCGCGAGGAAATCCTCGATCGAGGCGATGACCCGGTTCCAGCATTCCTGCCGAGCGCCGAGGCTTCCCCAGGCCATGTGTGGCGTGACGAGGGCGCGCGGATGGGCAGCGATGCGGGTGATGGTGGACCCTTCGGGCGGGGGCTCGGGCGAAGTGACATCGAGCCCGACACCGCCCAGCCGGCCATCCTCCAGAGCGGCCAGCACGGCCTCTTCGTCGAGCAGGGCGCCGCGCGCGGTGTTGATCAGCAGCGCCCCCGGCTTCATCGCCCCCAGCCTGTCGGCATTGATCAGCCGGCGGGTGGCGGGTGTGAGCGGACAATGCAGGCTCAGCACATCGGCGCTGGCGAGCACCTCGTCGAAGGGCAGGCGCCCGGGTCGTATCGTTTCGGCATCAAAACGTTCGCTCGGGAGCACCTCCATGCCCAGCGCCCGGGCGATCTCGGCAACCCGGCTGGCAATCGCGCCCACCCCGATCAGCCCCAGCCTGCGCCCGGCCAGATCCTGCATGGGCGGATCGAGGAAGAAGCAGAATTGCGCCGATCGCTCCCATGCCCCGCTTTCCACGGCCCGGTGATAGCCGACCAGCGTGCGGCTGAGCGCCAGCATCAGCGCGATCACATGTTCGGCGACACTCTGGGTGCCATAGCCCGCCACATTGCGCACCGCCACACCATGGGCGCGGGCTGCGTCATGGTCCATGATGTCGGCACCGGTGGCGGCGACCTGGATCAGGCGCAGTTCGGGCAGGGCCGTCAGCTCGGCGGCGCCAAGGGGCACCTTGTTGGTGATGGCGATGGTCGCCCCTTGCAGGCGCTGGATCGTTTCGCCCTCGGAATGATTTTCGAAAGCTAGCCATTCATGCGCCATGGCCGGCCGGTGCAGCTTAACGCCCGGGCCCATCGTGCCGGCATCCAGAAAGACGATACGCGGGCGCGTCATCAGCCCCAGAGCTCCGGCTCCGGCAGCCCCACCTGGCTGCCCGCATAGCTCAGCCCATGGGCGCGATCGCGGGCGAGCAGCAGCGGGCCGTCAAGATCGACCACCGCCGCGCCCTCGGCCACCAGCCGCGCCGGCGCCATCGCCAGCGAGGTGCCGACCATGCAGCCCACCATACGCTGAAAGCCGCGCTGATCGGCCTCCTCGGCCAGCGCCAGCGCCTCGCTCAGGCCGCCGGTCTTGTCGAGCTTGATGTTGACCATGTCGTACAGGCCCTCGAGCCGGTCGAGATCGCTGCGGTCATGGCAGGATTCATCGGCACAGAGCGGCACCGGCCGGTCGACGCCGCGCAGCGCCTCATCCGCGGCGGCGGGGAGCGGCTGCTCTATCATTTCGATACCGAAATGAGCCAGTTTCGGCGCCATCGTGCGATAGGTTGCGATATCCCAGGCCTCGTTGGCATCCACGACCAGCCGGGCCCTGGGGGCGGCCGCGCGCACCGCCTCGATGCGGGCGAGATCGCGCGCATCCCCGCCCAGCTTCAGCTTCAAGAGCGGCCGCTCGGCATGGGTGGCGGCGGCTGCGGCCATCGCTTCGGGCGTATCCAGCACCAGCGTGTAGGCGGTGGTCAGGGTCGCACTCATCGGCAGTTCCAGCATTTCCCAGACCCGGCTGCCATGCTGCTTCGCACTCAGATCCCACAGCGCGCAATCGACCGCATTGCGTGCTGCACCATGGGGAAGCTGGGCTGGCAGGGTGAGAAGGTCGAGACCGTCGAGCTCCAGCCCGCGCACGGCCTCGGCCACGCTGTCGGGCGTCTCGCCATAGCGGCTGTAGGGCACGGCCTCGCCGCGGCCGCGATGGGTCCCGTCGCTCAGTTCGACAACCACGACCTCGGCAACCGTGCGGGCCTCGCGCGCGATCCGGAAGGTGCCGGCAATCGCCCAGCCTTCGATGTCCACCCGCAGCTCAAGCGCCATCAGCTGCCAATCTCGCCAAGCTTCTCAAGGATCGGTTCGACACCGAAACGATAGGGGTCGGTGGACGGCAGCCCCAGATCTGCGCCCAGGGCCGCAACCCGGTCCCGCGCCTCGGCCGGATCGGCGATCGCGGCCGTGTTGACCGAAACGCCCACGGCCCGAACCTTAGGGTTGGTCAGCCTTGCGGCCTCCAGGTTGAAGGCGAGGCAGGCCGCCGGGTCAGGCACGGGGGCCTCCGGCAGGCCGCGCAGATGGGTGCGGGTCGGTTCATGGCACAGCACCAGCGCATCGGCCTGCGCACCATGCAGCAAGCCCAGCGACACCCCCGCGAAGGCCGGGTGAAACAGGGAGCCCTGACCCTCGATCAGATCCCAATGGTCGGGATCATTCGGGGGTGTCAGGACCTCCACCGCGCCGGAGATGAAATCGGCCACGACGGCATCGACCGGAATTCCCGAGCCTGCGATCAGGATGCCGGTCTGGCCTGTCGCCCGTAAGGTCGCCTTCATGCCCGCTTCGCGCATCGCCCGTTCCAGCGCGAGGGTCGTGTACATCTTCCCGCAGGAGCAATCGGTGCCGACGGTCAGCAGGCGCCGGCCCGGGCGCCTTGCCCCAGTCCCGGTGGGCAGCTCCGGCGGCGGCTCGCGCACATCGACCAGCTTTCGGCCTGTCCGGGTGGCGATCTCCCTCAGGCTCGGCAGGCTGCCCAGCCGGCGATGCATCCCGGCGGCCAGATCGAGCCCGGCCTCCAG